>DATNJO010000577.1:0-3123 GCA_035603895.1 Pyrinomonadaceae bacterium | reverse complement strand
CAGCATCAATCCACCCAACGACCCGAACGAATAACTACGCAGCCGCAAGTTGTTCGGTGATCCAGTCGGTGATGGCGCGTTTGAGTTCGTCGAGGTTGTTTTCGAAGAAGTGGCCCGCGTTCGGGATGATTACGAGCCGGACGTGGGTGTGTTTTTCGAGGCGCGCGGCCATTTCTTTTACGCGCTCGACGTTGCCAAACTCATCGTGTTCTCCGTGGACCAGCAGCAGCGGCTTGCGGCACGCCTGAAGAAACTCGAAGTCGTATTTGTCGAGCGGCGTGCCGATCGCAATTAAATACCGCACGCGAGCGTCTTCAATCCCCACTTCCAAACCGACGCGCACGCCAAACGAAAAGCCACACAGCGTGATCCGCGAGTCAGGATAGGCACCAGACAGGTAATCGAGACCCGCGCGCACGTCGTTAAGTTCGCCGCGCCCTTCGTCGTGTTGACCAGTGCTTTGCCCGACACCGCGAAAGTTAATACGCAAAGTGAGCAGGCCAGCGTCGTTCAACGCCGCGGCGGCACGAAAGACCACCTTGTTGTGCATTGTGCCGCCGCCCAGAGGATGAGGATGAAGGACCAGGGCCACACCTTCGGTTCGCCCGGTTCGAGGTTCCTTCAGAATTGCTTCTAACTGCCCGTGCTCGGCCGGAATGAACAGATTGCCGCTGGGATACATTCCACTAATTACTCTTCGCCGAGACTGGCCTTGTCTTCACCACCGCCGGTATAGCTGCCGCCGTATTCACCACCAGCACTGCTTTCACCACCGCCTGCGGATTCTTCAGCGGCCGCGGTCTCCATCTCGGAAGCGAGCTCTGGGGCTGAGATGGATTTGGTCGATCGCTTCTTGCCAGCCTTCTTCGTGCCCTTCTTTGCACCCTTCTTGCCGGCTGACTTCTTGCTCGATTTCCTGGTGCTCTTTGCAGCTTTCTTAGTAGCCTTCTTGGCGCCGCCTTGCTTTCCAGCTTTCTTTCCACCTTTCTTGCCGGCTTTCTTAGCGGCCTTCTTCGTCGACTTCTTAGCCGCTTTCTTCGTTCCCTTCTTCGCCGGACGGCCGCGTCGCTTGCCGGCACTCTTCCTGGTTCCTTTGCCGGCGCCTTTGCGCGCACCTTTAGACTTTTTCCCACCTTTTCTCGCTACCATTTTGTTCGCTCCTTTGTTGGTCTGGGTTTGGGCTCACCGTAGCAAAATAATTTAAGACTGTCCACGATGTTTTCATGTTAACTAATCGATCGAATCTATAGACATGCATCGGCTCTTTCAGCTACAGTAAACCTGCTCTCCACACAATTCCGATCGGCTTGTAGCGTGGGAAGGCCTGGGATGCGAGATCACTATTCATCGCGTGTGAGTCCTCTTTTTCAACCTGCTATTTATTACTTCAGTCAATTCGTACCCAATCAGTCGAGTCATTCCAGCGAACTCGCTCCGAACACCCAGAAAACGGACCGCGAAGTGCGCTCGCGCCGCTCTGCTTTAGTTGTTGACGACGTGGCGGATGTAACCGAAATGCTGGCGGTGGTCTTGAGCCATGCCGGCTACAACGTAACAACGGCGGCTTCAGCCCCAGCAGCTTTGAAAGCAGCACGCGAACGGCAGTTTGACGTGATAATCTCCGACATCGGCATGCCGGACATGAATGGTTACCAGTTGGCGCGAGAGGTCAGACAGTTACCCGGTTACGAAACCGTGCCGATGGTGGCCGTGACGGGCTACTCGATGTTTGACGATCGAGAACGTTCGAGCAAAGCGGGCTTCAACGCCCACATGACCAAACCCATCGACCCGCGTGCGCTACTCGATCTGATCGAACAACTGTGACCCGGCCCAGATTCGTAACTGTCATCCAGTTTGTAATCGGCGCTGTCGCAATCGCACTCCTTTTTTGGCAGCTTCAATTTTCAACCAACTCAATCTGCTGCGGAGATTTCGACGGCTATTACCACATCAAATGGACCCGCACACTATGGGAAGGGATTAAAGCCAAACAATTTCCGCCCGCCTTTCCCTGGCTGCCACTCACAACGCTAGGCCCAAAAGAATACGTCGATCACCACCTGCTTTTTCACATCATGCAGATCCCGTTTGCGGCGTTTCGCGATCCGCGACTCGGCGCGAAGGTCGGATCGATCGTGTTTGCGAGCCTGGCAGTGCTTTCGTGTTACTGGCTGTTCCTTCGTTATCGCGTGCGCTACGCGCTGGTCTGGCTGCTCGCGCTACTAGCATCTTCCGCGCCGTTTTTGTTCCGCTTGAACATGGCCAAAGCGCCGCCGCTTTCAATCATTTACCTGATCATCGCGATTCACCTGTTCTTTCAACGGAAATACTGGCCGCTGCTGCCGCTCGCGCTGATATTTACCTGGACCTACGACCTGTTTTTACTGCTCGTAATGGCGGCGGTGTTTTGGGTCGTCGCCATCGCGTGGACCGAGCAGCGTTTCGAATGGCGCCCGCTGCTTTGGGTGATTATCGGCTGCACGGCCGGGCTCGTAATCAATCCTTACTTTCCGCTGAACCTCCATCAGCTTTGGGAGCATATAACGATCAAGCTCGTGCCGGCTGAGTACGTGACCAAAGTCGGATACGAGTGGTACCCGTACGATTCGTGGGAGTTTTTGGGAAACTCATTGGTGGCGTGCGTCGCGATGCTCGTGGGCTACATCTTCTTCGAGCCCGGCGAGCGCCGGAAGGCCCAGCAACCGGTGTTTTTTCTGCTCCTGTCGACAGCGCTGATGATCATGACCATGCGTTGGAAGAGAGGCGCGGAATACTGGCCACCGTTTGCTGTGCTATTCGCTGGTTTTGCGCTGAAACCGTGGCTCGACGGCGCGCGCGGTTATCTGACGCGGCTACCGCCAGATGTGCTGGAGGAGTTGAAACCGTTTTTTGATCCCGCAGATTCCTGGTGGCGCAGACTCACCAGCGACGCTCGTGAGATCGTGGCAACTCTGGGCGTGGCTTTTGTGGCGCTCGTGCTCGGCGTGGTTCTCTTTTTCAACCTGCGCAGCACCGTTCACGAGATCGGCCGGAGTTCACCGCACAACTATTACAAGGCAGGGGCCGAGTGGATGCGAGCTAACATTCCCCCGGGGCAGATCATCTTCAACACCGATTGGG
>DATNJO010000576.1:0-2024 GCA_035603895.1 Pyrinomonadaceae bacterium | reverse complement strand
TGTTCTGCGCCGCGATCGAAGCCATTGAGCCAGTGCGAGTGAGCCGACAAAAAACAGCCGTCCCAAACCCAGCACGATGCCGATGAGAAAGATCCAACTCAGCGTCCAGCCACCGGTTGAAAGGAAGAAGAACGCAATCGAATCGGCTCGCGTGTAAACGCGTTGATTGGCAGGAATTTCCGGCATCACCTGATCTCTGGAGAGACCGGCCAGATCAGACACGGCGACGAAACGAAAGCCCCGGGCTTTCAATTCGTGAATCAACCGTGGCAGGGCTTCAATTGTGGCCGAGCGATCGCCACCTGAATCGTGGAGCAAAACTACTTCGCCGCGCGTTTCCGGGTTCGTGTCCGTTGCGCGTTCGATCGTTCGATCGACGATCTGATCGGCAGTGACCGGTAGTTGCCAATCGTTCGGATCGATGCGGACGCCGACCATCAGGTAACCCAGGTTCTGCGCCACGATCGCCGGTTCAACTTCCTGCGGCTTGTCCGCTTCCGCGTCGCCGAAGTACGGCGGCCGGAACAGAACGGTTGAACGGCCAGTCTCCGACTCGATCAAGCGTTGCGTCGCGTTTAGTTCCAACTCGGTCAACGACAACGGAAGTTCGCCGAGGTTTGGATGGGTAAACGAATGGTTCCCCAACTCGTATCCCTCGTTGACGATGCGACGTACGAGATCGGGATATGCCTGCCCGTTCTTCCCGATGATGAAGAACGTAGCCGGAACCTGCTCTCGTTTGAGAATGTCGAGAATAGCGGGCGTCCAGCGCGGATCCGGACCGTCGTCAAACGTCAGTGCTATCAAACCCGGACGATCGCCCGTTCGCTCGACCACGTAAGACGTTGGCAGCGCGGTAAACTGTTCTGATTTGATAAAACCACTCGCCTGATCGAATTGCAGATCGCGCGCGCCTTTTTGCGGCCGCGACATCACTTTCAGCAACTCGCCATTGCCTTCGAAGTCAACCTGATAGCCGTAGTTGATGGCCCGTAGAGTGTCGGGCGAAGTGTTTCCATTAGTTCCGAGGATGGACCAGACCGACGGGTCTTCCGATCCCAATCGCCAAATGCCAAACCCGGCCGGCTTGTAACCGCTTGCTGCTCGCATCTGGTTGTAGGCGGTGACGGCGTCGAGAAACCAGACCTTGTGATGCGACTGGTCTTCTTCGTCGTACTCGAAGTAGGGATTGAGCGAGCCCGGATCGAAGGAAGGCGAAGCGCTGGAATCGCGTGCGGTGATCAGCGCCTCCTGAAACGTGACTTCGTCGGCTTCCTTACTCGCGTCGCTCCAGTTGTAACCGTAGTTGCCCAGCGCGATGATCGTTTTGGCCCCGTCGAGATCGCGCATCTGCGTGACCAGATGTTGTTCAAACCAGTCCTGCGCCGCTACCGGACCCGCATCGCTGTTGGTCCAATGCTGATCGTAGGCCATGACAATAAGGTAATCGGTCGCGGCAGAGTAGGCTTTGTAGTTCCAATCAGAATTGGCAAAAGGTACAGCCTCCACAACCAGCAAGCCTTTTGCAGCAAAGGTTGAGTGCAGCTCCTGCATGAACGTTAACAGGTTTGCTTGCGCACTGACCGGTGGCTCCTCGAAGTCGACGCAGATTCCCGCAAACTTGTTGTCCTGCACAAACGACAGCAACGAATTGACGAGCAGTTGGCGATGCGGCTCATCGGCGATCGAACGGGCCAGCAAGTCACTCTGCCATTTCTCGTCGATGATGTTTTGGACCATCGGGAGGATGCGCACTTGAGGACGATTGAGGCGGATCCAGTTCAACGCCGGAATGTGAACGTCCGTTGCTAATGGATTCGTGCCGTCAGGAACACTTTGCAGATGCGACCACTCCGGCACCACCCAATCCAAATGATCCAGATTTCGCTTGAGCGACTCGTAACTTGACTCGTCCCAGTTAACGAAGAAGCCCACGGAGACAGGACGGGTTGCGGGAACCACCGGTGCGGGTACGGTCGGCGGTGGCGGAACGACCGGAATATGCGCGCGTCGCTTGCCGGGCA
>DATNJO010000575.1:0-14453 GCA_035603895.1 Pyrinomonadaceae bacterium | reverse complement strand
CGATCTTCGGCCAAGTCGATCGAGTCGGGCGACGTACCGATGACACGCACGCCCGCTTTGTGCAGGCGCATCGCGAGATTCAGAGGCGTTTGCCCGCCAAACTGCACGATGACGCCTTCGGGATTCTCGACGTCGACAATGTTCATCACATCCTCAAACGTGAGCGGTTCGAAGTAGAGACGATCCGACGTGTCGTAATCCGTTGAAACAGTTTCCGGATTGCAGTTGACCATGATCGTCTCGAAGCCTGCTTCGTGCAGCGCAAACGACGCGTGACAACAACAATAGTCAAACTCGATTCCCTGCCCGATGCGGTTTGGACCAGAACCGAGAATCATGATCTTGCGCCGATCGGTGGGTGCCGACTCGTCTTCAGTTTCGTAAGTCGAATAGAGATAAGGCGTGTGCGATTCAAACTCCGCGCCGCACGTATCGACGCGTTTGTAAACCGGCACGAGACCCAACTCTTTCCGCCGCGCGCGCACTTCGTCTTCAGAACGTCCCGTCAGATACGCCAAACGCCGATCCGACAGCGCCACTTCCTTAAACGCGCGCATGTCTTCCACCGGGATCTGTTTGAGCTCCGCTCCTTCGATCTCGCGCTGAATGTCCATCACTTCTTTCAACTGGCTTAGAAACCACGGATCGATCCGCGAGAGTCGGTAAATCTCCGAGATGGGCCAATCATGTTGTAGCGCGTAAGTGATGTAGGAGAACCGTTGCGAGTTTGGCCGCGCGAGTTTGCGTTGCAACTCGTCGTCGGAAATGTCTTCGAGTCGCAAGGGTTTCACGGCTTCCAGCGATCGCAGTCCTTTGAAGAGTGCTTCCTTGAACGTGCGGCCGATCGCCATCACTTCGCCGACTGATTTCATCTGCGTGCCCAGCACGTCTTCCGCTTCGCGAAACTTCTCGAAGTCCCACTTCGGAATCTTTGCCACTACGTAATCGATCGTCGGTTCAAACGAAGCGGGTGTCTTGCGCGTGATGTCGTTGGGAATTTCGTCGAGCGTGTAACCAACCGCGAGCTTCGCCGCAATCTTCGCGATCGGAAAACCGGTCGCTTTTGAAGCGAGCGCCGACGAGCGCGACACGCGCGGATTCATCTCGATGATTCGTATGTCGCCATTCTCCGGATCCACGCCGAACTGAATATTCGATCCGCCGGTTTCAACGCCCACTTTTCTGATCACGCGAATCGCCATGTCGCGCATGACCTGGTACTCGCGATCGGTCAACGTTTGCGCGGGCGCGACAGTAATCGAATCGCCAGTGTGCACCCCCATCGGATCGAAGTTTTCAATCGAGCAGATGATGACGACGTTGTCGGCGAGGTCGCGCATCACTTCCAACTCAAACTCTTTCCAACCCAGAATCGATTCTTCAATCAACACTTCGTGAATCGGCGAAGCCGCGAGGCCGCCGCGCACGATCTCTTCAAACTCTTCCGGGTTGTAAGCAGTGCCGCCGCCGGTGCCGCCGAGTGTGAACGACGGCCGGATGATCGCCGGATAATTCGTCAACGTGACGATCTCGCGCGCTTCTTCCCACGACTTCGCAAAGCCACCGCGCGGCATCTCCAAGCCCGCTTCATCCATCGCCTGCTTGAATAGCAAACGATTCTCGGCAACCTTGATCGCGTCGCGATTCGCGCCGATCATCTCGACGCCATATTCCTCGAGCACGCCCGCGTCCGACAAAGCAATTGCGAGATTGAGCGCTGTTTGTCCGCCAACCGTCGGCAGCAGCGCATCCGGGCGTTCTTTACGAATGATCTCCGTGACCGACGCGATGTTGAGAGGTTCGATGTAGGTGATGTCGGCGGTTTCCGGATCGGTCATGATCGTGGCTGGATTGGAGTTAACCAGCACGATCTCGTAGCCTTCCTGCCGCAACGCTTTGCAGGCTTGCGTGCCGGAATAATCAAACTCACACGCCTGCCCGATCACGATCGGGCCCGAGCCGATGATTAGGATTTTGTGAATGTCAGTGCGTCTGGGCATCTAGCTAATGTCCGGTCGCCGTCGCCGCCGGTAGTCTTCTCCATCAATCACTATGTTCGTACACATTTCGTAAAGGCGGCTGCGCAAGCGATAAGTGATTCGTTCCTCGAGTTCGTTGCCTTTGTCGAGATAGTTGGTAGTAAAAATCGTGAGCTTGTTGTCGTTATAACGCTTGTTGATGATCTGGTACATCGTGTCGCGCACCCAGTCGGTGGGCACGCTGGCGCCGAGTTCGTCGAGAATGAGAATGTCAGCCTCGTAAACCGGCGAGAGCACCTTGAGTTCCGATGATTTCGAGATCGGGTTGTAGGAGTCCTGGATCTGTTTGAGCAGGGAGCCAAATTCGAAAAACAAACCGGCGAAACCTTTGTCGATTAAATCTCTGACGATCGAGACGGCGAGATGCGTCTTGCCGACACCGGCGGGTCCCATGAACAGCAAGCCGCGATCGACCGCGGGGTACTCGTTGGCGAATTTATGTGCATGATAGAGCGCAATGTCCTGTGAAGTGCCGGGATTGCTGATGAAATTGTGAAACGAGCACTTCTCGTAGCGACGCGGAATGCGTGCGGCGGCCACCAATTTCCGGGAACGTTCACCTCGGCGGCAGGGACAAGGCATCGCGCCCTTCACCGGATCCAATTTAGTACCGGTGCCGAAGCATTCTTCGCAAACTTCGGTACTCTCTTTTTTAGGGAGTTGGCTTTCGTCGATCATCTGGTGAAAACGTGGACGTTTTGGATAATACCTTATAATGCCTTTCAGACAGCAACACCGTCTGAGTTTTACGAGGAGCTACTCAGAACTTATATGAATTTGTTGCAGTCGTTACTCAGAAAGCTCGGATTGACCAGCGTCCGAGCCGAGCGTCATCCGATTCGCGTCTTTTTGCTGGACGATGACAAACGACGACACCACTGGTTTACCGCTCGTTTCAAGGGAGACCTTGTCGACATCGCGGAAAACGTTGCCGAAGCCCAACGGCTGTTGAGCGCGAGCTCTTACGACGCGATTTTTCTGGACCACGATCTCCATCCCGAACACTACAACGCCGACTCAACCGACGACGAACGCACGGGTTACGCGATCGCGGCCTGGCTCTGCGCCCATCCCGAATTGCAACGCGCCTCGACGATCCTCGTCCACACCCGCAACGCAGACGGCGCCATGCGCATGGTGGGCGAACTCCGCCGCGCCGGACGCAGTGCGGATTACGTTCCGTTTCCGATGTTGGCTGAGAAGATTAAGAGTTACTGGCAGCGTTAGTTGCGTGCCACAAAGAAGCACAAGAAGTACAAGCGATTTGCTAACACACCGTGCCTTTTGTGCTTTTTTGTGGCTGTACACTACTTACTGAAGCAGGCGGCGGTGCGCGCGGCGTCGCTGATCGACGCGATCGTCGTAGTTTCGCTTGACCTCACGAAAATAGAACAACAGATCGCCAGACTCGATCAGCCAGAAAACGTACAGATAGAGCAGACACTTGAGTACGAGCGCGTAATCAAGCACAGCCCATGCCCACTCTTTTGAGTTTTGAATGTAAAGCGCCAACGGCTGTATCGCCGTGTAAGAGAAGAGCAAAACGACGAGCAGTGGCGCGGGGTCGAGAAACTTACTTTGCAGACGTGCTACAAACAACGCCATGTAAACACCCGCGTAGAGTCCGGTCAGCAAGGTTAAGGCGGCGAGTCCTTGTTGAGGCGTCAAAGATCTCGACTGGGACAGCAACGGAATGAATACCAGCAACGCAATTCCAATCGCTGCGGGCGCGGTAAACACGCTACTGCTTCTTCGTTGACGTCCCGGTTCCTGATTCAGGACGTTATAACAAAGAATGACCATCGCTGTGTTGACGATATTGAAAACTGCTTCGAGAACTGAAGCCACTTCGTTCGTCGAAGCGGCGAAGCGGTCCAGGCTCCAGGTTTCCCACGCGTATACGACGTAGAGCGCGACCCACGACGCAAGCATCGCCGACCACCATTTGGTGAACAGCCGTAATCGCTTCTGAAGAATCGGTTCTTCCGCCGCATATTCTTCCCGACCGTTGTAGCCCGCCTCGGTGAGTTCCGCTGAACTCTTATTCAACGACAACCCTTTCGGCCGGTTCCGAAGCGAATGTAGAAAAAGGCCGAAGATGATCAAGCATTGACCCACGCTGGCGATGGTTTGTGCGAGCGTCGGAAATTTGCGGTTGTAAATTGAGGCTGCTACGGTGGCAACGACAAGTACCAGGATCGGAAACAGGAGAGTTCCACCACGGCGACTGAATAACCAAAGCCCAAAAGTATCCGCGATCGGTTCCACCAGTGCTGCGTCACGCGCAACCGGACTCCCCGCAAGGTTTTCCTGCGGTTCAACGTCAGCTCCATAAACCCGCGACACCGGCAGTTTGAAACGATAGCCTTCGCGATGCTTCGTTTCGATCACCGACTGGTCATCATTAACACCAAACGCTTTGCGAAGCGCGCCGATATGCTTGTCGAGCGTGGCACTCTCGACTGCGACATTTCCCCACACAGCGCCGATTATCCGTTCCCTGGTGAAAAGCCTACCCCCTTCGTCCTCGTTTGTGTTCTCCAACATGTGTTCGAGAATCCTTCTCGGGGTCGCAGTTAGCTCGACTTTCTGGCCGTCTGGCCGGTAAAGATATCCGGTCTCCAAGTCGAGTCTAAATGGCCCAAAGACGTAACTCTTGAGGGTTCTGAGATCCATGAGGCCCACAGAATAGTCTAATTTCGGCCTTTATTGTCTAGTTTCAGACTTTCTTCGCTATTTCTTCCGGACTGTTTCGTTACTCGCCACGAGAAAAGTAGAGCTTCTACGAAAAGTCCGACCTGCGTCGATACGGCGACTCGCCGCTCCGGTTAGCGTGACCTCGATTCACGCGCTAACGGAGGTGTTATGAATTCGAACAACCTGGAAACCAACACGGGGCATCCACCGGCTTTGCGAACCCTCTTCCTGACGGAGATGTGGGAACGCTTCTCGTTCTATGGCCTACGGCCGCTGCTGGTTCTTTTCATGTCAGCCGCTCTGGCGGAACGGGGCTTTGGCTTCGACCGCACCCAGGCTTCAGCAATCGTCGGCATCTACGCGGCTTCAGTTTATCTCTCGTCCCTTCCCGGCGGTTGGATTGCGGATCGGTTGCTGGGTTTGCGCCGCGCCATTCTTTATGGAGCTTTGCTAATCGCAGCCGGTCATATCTCGATTGGGTTCTCATCCTTTGCAAATGGCAAGGTGCCGTTTTTCATCGGTCTCATTTTGATCGTCTTCGGCACTGGGCTATTGAAACCAAACATTTCCGCAATCGTTGGCGAGTTGTATCCGGAAGGTGGCTCGCGGCGCGACGCCGGGTTCTCGATCTTTTACATGGGCATCAATCTCGGTTCGTTTGTGGGTCAGCTAGTCACCGGGTTTTTAGGCGAGACGATCGGTTGGCACTGGGGTTTTGGTGCGGCAGGCGTGGGAATGTTCGTGGGCGTGATCGTGTTTGCCACTCGCGCTAAAGCAGCGCTCGGTGAAATCGGTGCGCATCCTTCGCTGGATCCTGATCCCGCGATCCGTCGAGGTCAACAAATACGAGCGAAAGCCCTCATAACGGTTGGCGTGGCACTCATTGCGCTGGTCGTTATTCTCGCGAGTACGGGCGTGATAACTCTCGATCCGCAGGTGATGGGCCACTACCTGACTTACGTTCTCGTCTCGCTCGCGGTGATCTATTTCTCATACCTGTTCATCGCCGGCGGTCTCGACAGCAACGAAAAGAAGCGCTTGTTAGTAATCGGAGTATTGTTTGTGTTCGCGGCTGTGTTTTGGTCCGCATTCGAACAAGCACCTACGTCGCTCAATCTGTTCGCCAAGGATTTCACGAATCGCCAGTTGGGCAGTTTCGAAGTGCCTGCAGTGTGGTTTCAATCGGTGAACTCGGCGTTCATCATCATACTCGCGCCGGTATTCGCCTGGATTTGGACGCGTCTCGGTCGTAGTGGACGCGATCTGTCAAGTCCCGCGAAGTTTTCATTCGGTCTATTACTGGCCGGTGTCGGCTTCCTGATCATGATTCCTGCGGCGGGGATTGTGGTGAGCAGTAACGGCGCGATTAAGGTCTCCGCTCTATGGCTGGTAATGAGTTACCTGTTTCAGACCCTCGGCGAGCTGTGTCTTTCGCCAGTGGGTCTTTCTTCAATGACCAAGCTCTCCCCGCGTCGATACGTGGGCCAAATGATGGGGATTTGGTTTCTCGCGGCTGCTCTCGGAAACCTCATTGCCGGTTTGGTTGGCGGACAAGTCGATCCGGAAAAGCTCCATCAGATGCCTCAACTCCTCAACGCCACGACAGCGTCGTTATTGATCGCCGGCGTCGCGCTCGGACTGTTGACGATTCCGATTCGCCGCTTGATGCAAGGCGTCGGAGAACAACGCGAACGTCGTCCCGAAACTCAGGTGGAGATTGCCAACATGGATTTGGCTGGTTGAAAGAGCAAGAGGGATTTTCTCCTGATTCTGCGCATGAGATGGTAAGTAGTGCTTGCTGACGCACTGCTTACCATCTCGTCGTCTGTGAAGGAGAAAACATGCACGCTATCGATGAAGCAGCGGGGGCCGATTCGACTCATAACCACGCCTGCTGATTACGCTACCGGTAGTTTCGCGTTTTATCAGGGGAGTTTTACGACCATGACGGACCTGGCCCAGGCGCTGAACTCCAATAATCCGCCGGCGTTCGGTTTTTACCTGACGGGAGCGAGTTCGAATTTGATTACCAGCAACGATATCTGGCAATGCGCCAATTCGCTGGCAACTGGTGGCACGTCACAACAGAACGTCGGCAAGAACATCGCAGCCGCATTCAATCGTGGTATTGTCGTCGCTGCTGACGGTACAGTGATCACATCGCTGAACGATGGAACCTGCGCGCAATCAGCGGCGACGTTCTATCCGGATGGTGGCACGTTCAACTTAAAGACTCTTCACCGATAGGCAGGCGTACTATGTCCTCATCTAGCGGACCTACAATCACAAACATCATCGTCGTCATGCTGGAGAACCGCTCGTACGACAACGTACTGGGGTGGCTTTACAATCCGAGCAATCAACCACCATACGATAAGGCTCCGTCATGTCAGGCCAACCTGAATGGCCTAACCGGCAACGAGACAAATCCTTCACCTGAGAAAGGTGGCAATCCGATCGCGGTGATGAATCAAACAACCACCACCGACGGTAAGACTGGCACCAGCTACCCAGGGACGGCAGTTCCGCTTTACGACCCCGGCGAACTTTTCAAGGACATGGCGCAGCAAATCAACGGGGGGACTTCGGTTCCGTCTCAGAACCCATACAACACAAAATGGCCTCCGGAGTCTGAGACTCTGATGCAGGGCTTCACGCTAAACTACGCGCAGATAACAGAGCCGTTAAGTATTCACAAGGTACCGCAGTCAAATTACCCGGACGTGATGAACTACTTGACGCCCGAACAGGTGCCGGTGACCGCGTGGCTGGCGAACAACTTCGCGGTCTGCGATCAGTGGTTTGCGTCTGTCCCGACACAAACTTTCACTAACAGGGCGTTTGCTCACTGCGCGGCTCCCGCGGTTCACAAGGAACTCGACGGTCACACCTTTAGCTTGATCGATGATGCACAGTATGTGACGGACCGGATCGTCACGCTGCCGTCAGTCTTCAGCCAGCTCGACGCGGCCTTTCCCGACTCCGCGAGCGGTTCACCACCGAACTGGAAAGTTTATTTTCACGACTACTCGATCACGACGATGATTGCCCCCTACGTCTATTCGAAGGGCAAGAGTAAGGATAATGTGAACCTCGCCACATACGACGACTTAGACTGGGGACCGAACCCCGATCCGCTCCCGATGGCCCATCCGAAGAACGCAGTGCATCCATTGGGAACCAGGCTCGGTGCTCTTCCGACGAACTTTTTCGAAGACTTGAAGAACAATACGCTTCCGAAGTACGCATTCATCGAGCCGCGCTACTCCAGAAACTATGCGCCCAACCATCACCCGCCTAACTCCAACCATCCCGGTGGAGCGAACTATCTGAAAGTTGTGGTCTCGGAAGACAACCCACCCATCGACGTGACTCACGGCGAGGTGTTTCTCAGAGATCTCTACAACGCGCTCCGAAACAGTAGCTACTGGGATTCATCGCTGCTAATCATTACTTATGACGAGCATGGCGGCGTGTACGATCACGTCGTTCCGCCCGCTGTTCCGTCGGAGGCAGTTCCTCCAGGCCCAAACATCCCGCCGGTCCATGATCTCAGCGATAAGACGTCGGACGGTTTCAACTTCAACGTGTACGGCGGGCGCGTTCCGGCAATTATCGTTTCTCCACTTATCGGCGCCGGAACGACCATCACTCCGCCGGCAGGTTTTCCGCCATTCGACCACGCGTCGATCCTGAAGACCGTCTGGGACTGCTTCAACATCCCCGACTCACTTACATTTCGAGACGGCGCTGCTCCGAGTCTCTATCAAGCGCTTTCGAGCACGGCCGACAACACGACCGGAACGTGCAACGTGACGCTTGGCTGCGACTCAGACCAGGACTAATCTGCGCAGGGTTAGTTTGAGGCGGGCTAAGTGGGGAAAGTTGACCCGACCGGTATCTGGGCTACGGGTTGGACAAACGTACTTTTAGCCGGCAGTCGCGGCCAACGATTCGCGAAGGCGGCTGAGCCCACGAATGATGCTTTCACACTCAGCGCAGCCTGACGCCGTGTGTTCCCAAACCTTTCTCAGTCGCGTCACGTTAAGGGCTTCAGCATCTTCGGGACCATATTCGTCCAGTTTATTTACGTCTAGTAAACCGTTTAGGATCTGGCCGTTGACAGCGTTAAAGAGGTCGTATACGTCTCCAAGTTCAGAATCGTGAAACTCTTCTTCCGTAATGAGTTGGGCGTTCAATGTCGTTCCTCCTGACGAGACAGATCTGTAACAGACTATCGCCCAGATAATCAAAAACCCGCGGCGCGACAAAAACCCGGGACAATTTGCGATTAAGAGCACCGGCCAGGAAGACCGGCGGCGCGAACTGGAACCTTATATCACACCCCGAGCAATGAGGTGTGACGCAATTGTGTAAATTATGCAGCCGAACTCATTTGTTTGAGACTGTTGCGGATAAGCTCGGCGACCCCTCTCCATTGTTTAGGGTCTTCCTTAACGATTTTCTTAATGACGATTCTCTTAGTAGCGATATTCGTCATGATCTCCTTCTGTATTTTCTTCAAATGATTTCCCAGGGTGGAAACAGGTATGCCCGTTTCTTCTTTAAGTTTCTGTAAAGTCTTACCGGATCCCCAACTCAGCAGAATCTTCGCGTCTTGAGGCGGTAAATTTTTGACCTCTTGTTGGACCTCGTCATACAGGGCCGCTCTAAGCTTTTCCGTTAGCATAGATGCTTCTTCCTCAAGCCGGATCGCTTCCGGAGAATTTGAAGCCGTCAACGGCAGCAGGGAACTCCCGGATGCGGTTTTTCTCTTGCCAATGGTCCCTGCGTGCACCACCTGCTCAAAGTAATTGTCAGCCAGACGTCTGCGCTGATCTTCGTTAAGGCAGAAGTTTTTTGCGGTTCGCCGGCACCAAGCTGCTAGCGACGTTCTGTTTGGGTTTTTAATGGTTTCGATGTGGTCGCATACCGCGTCAGAAATAGCGTCCGCGATCTCATCTGCGATAAGGTTGAACTTGAAAGCCAACCGAACCGATGTTTTCTTTTTCAGGTCCGTAAACCATTCACTGGACCTCACCCAAGCCAAGGCATCCTTATCTCCGCGGCGTGCTTCCGCAATGCGTTGATTCAGTTCGATGTTGCGAATGTTTGAGGTAGCCACTGTCGATCCTCCTTCTACAATGCCCAAATAAAGGACCGTTAGAGGTCTTGCGAGGGATCGTTCGGACTTTGCGAGTTTTAATGGGCGGGTTGGCCGGTTGTTCGTTGACGGCTGGCCCGCCCATTCTGAAGTTGAGTTAAGCCGATGGTTTAGACACCAGTGGTGAAGAGTTGGACCTTAATTTTTTTCGTTGACTAAACAGTCCCCTTCTCTTGGTGACATCCGCTGTGCAGGGCCAGCTTAACGTCTTCCTTAGAAGCCTTCTGTGCACCATTCTTGTGCCAGTTCTTGTCTTTAGACACGGCGACGGTCGGCTTGTCGTAAAGATTGTTTGCTGCCTTATCGCTTTTCCTGGCAACCACCTTGGCCCAGTTCAGTTTCGCTTCGTTAGCTCCGACCCAAACATGTTCCGCTTTGTGATAGACCTGGTTCTTAGCCAGCGGGTAAACGTCCTTATGCGTCTTCGCACCAAATTCCTTGAGTGAAGTCAACGCAACGTTGTCATGTGCATTCTGTTTCACTTGCGCATGAGACTTGACGGTGAAGATGCCGATAACGGCGATGATCGCGATCGCGATGATCGCGGCTGACGTGATTCCAACGATGATGTTCTTCTTGTTGATGTCGTTCTTCTTATTCATTACTCTCTCCTCCGCTAACAGATTTGGTTTCAACCTCCACTCAATAGACACCTGAGGTATTGTGGTTTCCCATCTTTTCTTTTGTTGGCAACTGCGCTCGTAGAGATGAGCAGGGTGGGATTGAAGCCACGGCGTAACCAGCGAACAAATCACAGGCGACGAGTAGCCGGAGAGAAACACCTGCAAGATGCTCGCTGGTATTATTCCGTATATCGATCATAGAGCATCCTCAATGTCAGCAACTTCACGAACTGCGCCTCGAATCTGGTCTAGTGCGTTGATAATCTCGCGGCACTGAGCACAGCCGGTCGTTGTGTGTTCCCAGATCTCCCTTAATCGGGGCACGTTGAGCGCTTTCGCTTCGTCCGCACTGTATTTGTCCAGTTCCCTGACATCGGGAAAACCGTGATACATGATCCCGTTCGTAGTGTTGTAGAGGTCATAGAGATCCACGTTTGAGTCGCTATCATGAAACTCATCGGTTTCGTTCTGCACGGATGTCCTCCCTTGGTTTTCCGACGACAAGAATGGCGGCCCGTCAATAAAAAACCCGGCCTGGTCAGGGCCGGGGAGCACTTCATTGAGCTTTTGCAACGACGATCGCGCCGCATCTTGCCATGTTGAAAAGTTGTGCTTTGGATGCCGGCCAGGTTCGCTGGCCGGTGTTTGTACCGAATGCCCGCGCTTGCGGGCTTCGTTAGTTCGTGTTCGACTGAGCTTGTCGCCTGACAAGCTCAACCCCCTAACTTTAACCGTCTTTGTATTCATGGCGCTTTGGTATTCCCTTCCGTATAGATTCCTTTTCAATCTTCTTTAGCTCTCGTTGAACGATTTCAATCGGCAAATTCAATTCAATGCTAATCTCGTGAAGCGTTTTTCGTTCCTGAAACATTCGAAGAATCTTTTCCGCTAAACTTTCGGAACGAATGCCACTCACGTCTTCGCCTGCATTCTGGTCAGTGCTGTTCATGTTAACGTCTCCTGACTTAATCTGTCGGGACCAGACAAAAAAGTATTGCGCATAACTCTGCTTGCGTCGTCGCTCAATGCCAAACTGCCACGGTTGCAACGATCCCTGGCGAGTGGTGGACGGATTGACCGGGTTCTGTGTTCAGCTTGTGGACTTTCATGACGTTCACTTTCAAGCTGAAGATGTAGATAAAGACCAAAAACAAAACCGTCATAATCGCTTTCAGTTTCATTGTCGTCCTCCCTAAAAATCCTCACCGTCGATCTAAAGACACGCGAGCGTGGAGCATTTCTCACGTCGCCTCACCCGGGCAGCGGTTGGGAAACACGAAAAGGCTGCGTGTCTTGTAAGTGAGAGAATTCTAAGGAGGACCGTCAGCTATGAAACCAGATACCAGCGAAAGGATTAAACGCTACTCTTTATACTTCTTCGGAGTGGCAGCTCATCTCGTGCTCGTGTTTGCACTTTTCGCGAGCGCAATTGGCGTAGATGTCAGCAAATTCTTTTTCGGGAAGTAAGCGGCTCCGATAGTGTGCACACTAATACGCATCACATTTACCGCGAGTGGAAGGCGCGATCTGTTATCGGCTCGCTAGCCTTATGTCTGAGTGTGAGTATGGGTCGCCACGAATTGAATACTTTTGCCCGCAATGGACAGCGTCACGTCGTTGTGGCCCATACCTTCAAGCCCGTTCTCCCAGAGAACGTTCCCCGTCGCGCCGTCGAGGGCAAAAATATATCCGTTACAACCGACGAAGACCTGGCCCTCGTGTTCGAGCACGCACACGTCACTCCCGCTCGAAAAGAAGCCGCCGGAAGGTAGTTCAGTGCGCCAGATTTCTTGCCCGGTCTGCGGATCGATCGCCGCCACATAACCATTCGTTCCGATGTAGAGGTACATAGCATTTGCTCCTTTCAATCTAACGAGCTTGGCGTTCTGTCGCGAGGCCACGCATAGCAACGGCAAACGCGCAGCCTCATGGACTGGCGGTCCGATCAAGCTCGGCGGAGATGAGAGTTAGTTTGTGTTCGTAGTTTTTTCCCAACTCGTTTCGGCGGCGCAGGTTGAGCAGGTCTTCCTGCGCTTTCAGCAGGTGTGAACGCGCTTCAGCGAGCGCGGCGGAATCCTTGCGCGCGGCGGCGATGGCGAGTTGGGCCTCACCGACTTTGCGGTTGGATTCACTACGGAGCACCGCGATCTGCGAGTTGTCGTTGAGTTTGGACATCTGCGCGACGTAATCCATTCCCTTGCTGTAGTAAGCGAGTGCTTCCGTGAGTTTCCCTTGCCTGAGAAAAATATCGCCCGTCTTGTTGTAGGTGAGGTGCGTCTGTTTGAGAAACTCGAAGTTTGACGGATCGTTCGTCGTGATCTCTTCGAGAATCCTGAGCGATTCGAGATTGGCCTTGACCGCTTCTCCGCTCTGGCCCATCGCGTCGCGCGCGAAGGCCATGTACTGCCACAACTCAGCCACGTCCCGCTTGGCCTCATTGTTTTTTGAATCTTGCTCGGAAATCGCGCGCAGGATTTCGAGCGCGCGCAGGATGTAGGGTATTCCCTCTTCTCCTTTGCCGACGCGGGCCATCGCCGTTCCGAGGTTGATGCTGGTGGCGGCGACGAAGCGACGGTAGACTTCCGTCTGTGGAAACTCGCGCCGCAAGCCTTCGCTCAGATCGAACGAGCGGCGATGCAGCGACTCAGCTTCGACGTAGAGCGGCGCGATCTCCGCGGCGTGTGTCCCCACTTCGCGCAGCGTTTCAGCACGGTATTCGAGCCGCGTGCCGAGACGCTGAAGGTTCGCGGCCATCACGCGGCGAATCGTCTCGCCCGCAGGATTCTTTTCGAGCGCCGCCTGCGCTTCTTGAGCAGACAGCCGATACCATTTGATGACCTCTTCATCGCCACCTGCAAACTCCATCGTGTCGCCCTTGACCTGATAGCTTCGGGCCAGCGCGTTGCGGTGGTCCAGGTTGCCGGAGTCGAGCGAGACGAGCCGGCGGCTGATGTCCACCGTTTTTTGGCCCATCTCCTCGGCCTCTTTCCACTGCTGGAGTCTGACGAGTAAGTAAGCTTTCTGCTGCGCGGCCACGCGGAGGTTATTGAGGATCGTCTGGTTCCTGTCGTCCTTCCGCACAAGACTCTCGAGAATCTCGACACTCTTGCCGTAGCTCACGAGCGCGCCAGCGGAATCGCCGAGGTTGGCGCGATAGGTCTCGCCCTGGACGTTACCGATCTTAAGGTAGGTGAGTGCGAGTTCCTGCGCGAGTGCAGGATTGTCCTGCGCGTCCTGCGACAGGTTGTCGAGATATTCGAGCGCGTCTTTGACGAGCATCTCACGCGTGGCGGTCGCGCCCGGCAGATCGGCGATGGCGTCGTGATACTTGAACACGACGTTGTTCGCGAGCTTGCGAACCTGCTCGAATCTTTTCTCAGCGCGTTCGCGTTCGCGTCGCGCGGCCCGGGCCTGATACGTTGTTCCCACGATACCAGCAATTAGCGCGAGGAAGACGAGCGATGCAGCGACGACTGCGACACGGTTCCGTTTGAGAAACTTTGAAGCGCGGTACGAGAACGTATCCGGCCGAGCCGAGACCGGCAGTTCAACTAGATAACGGCGGATGTCTTCCGAGAACTGTTCGACCGACTCATATCTCCGATCGGGCTCCTTTTTCAAAGCTTTCAGAACGATGTTGTCGAGATCGCCTTTTAACGATTGCGGGTTGTAAGTCGTGGCCTCGTTGTCCTCGACGGGGCGAGTCTTGGCTGAATCTGCAATCGCGTGGCTCGGCCGCGGCGGCTCGGTGTCGCAAACTAGACGCAGCATTTGATCGAGCCGAAGGCCGTTCAAGTTGTAGGGCAACTGACCGGTGAGCAACCGGTAGAGCACAACGCCGAGACTGTAGATGTCAGTCGCGGTCGTCACCTGTTCGCCACGAAACTGTTCGGGACTTGCATACGCGGGCGTCATCAAACCAAGCTGCGT
>DATNJO010000574.1:0-5753 GCA_035603895.1 Pyrinomonadaceae bacterium | reverse complement strand
GCGTGAGGGCCACGAAACACACGGATTGTTTGCGTAAGCGGTAGCCTTTAGCCGCCGGTACCACCGCCGTTATCGGGAGGATCGACCGGCATCGGCTTTTCCGTCTTGTTGGTGGAATCCGAACCCGAGATTGGGGTTTTTTTAGTGCCACCACCGTTGTCTGGTGGATCTGCGGCAAACGTTAGGAATTTCTTTGCTATGTCGAACATTTCTGAGCTCCTTTGGGAGTAAATCACCCTACTTGTAAATGGCCTGAATGTCAGGCCGTGAACTATAAAGTTTGAACGCTTCGGCGCCCCACTGTTGTTCCAGTTTGGATCGAACGTTCATTGCATTGCCGAACTGTTCCTGAGCCTTGTTCTTATCTCCCAGCTTTTCGCTGGCTCGTGAGGCAATCAACCAGGCTCGCCACTCCGATTCATACTGCTGGCCGCTAGAAAATCTTGCCTGAGCATCGGTGGCGAGGTTAAGTGCGGTTTTCGCGTCATTGGTGAGCAACGCGGCGTCCGCCTTATTTAGTAACGCGCGAGATTGAAGCAAAAAGTCTCCGGTGGCGGTTGCCATTTTTACTGCCTCGTCGCACATCTTCAGGCCCTCACGTCCATTGCCTGATATTGCCTCGGCCAAACCCAGCACCGATCTACCTTCGATCGCGATCTCCGGAAACTGTGTGCCGGCAGTGTTCACTGCTTCATTACTGAGCGCAATCGCCTCCGCGGCGTTGCGCTGGCTCAGCCGGAGTCCAGCCTGGTACAGCAAAACCGTCGGCACGAGTTGCTGGTTCGTGTTTGGCTTTTCATTAATGGTCTTCGACACTTCATCGAGTACCACCGCTGCCTGATCGTAATGACCCAGACGCCATAAAATGTTCCCGCGGTTTGCTTTGTTGAACGCTAACTGCTGCGGGTTGTTAACTGATTGATAAATATCAAACGCCAATTCAAATTGTTTTAGGGCCGCGGGAAGATCCTCACGGTCCATAAGAACAGCGGCGATCTCCCGGTACGCGTTCGCGATTTCCGGTTGTGCGCCGTCCTTGCGAGCGAGATCGAGTTTCTGGTTTGCAGCTTTTAATGCGCCCTCGTAGTCGCCCTTGCGGCGGTAGCCTCGAGTCATTTGGGTCAAACACAAAGCGACGCTTGAGGGGTAGTTTCCCTGCTGGAAAAAATTCAGAGCCTGTTGTGCCAGTTGCAAACCTTGATCGATGCGCAGCGTGTAGATGTAAACGCCGGCGAGGTTCATCATGCCGAGCGCTTCACCAAAGCGGCCTTTGTTCGAGCGGGCGAGTTGAATCGCCTGGTTGAAGTAGTGTTCGGCTTTTTCGTAATCCTGCCGGGACGAGTAGGAATTGCCGAGTTCGAGCAGCCCGGAGGCCGCAAGGTTTTCCAGCTTTTTCTGTTGCGCGATCGTGACTGCTTGTTGGGCGTAGCTTTCCGCGTCAGCTTGTCCACGCATCGACGCCAGAAAACTCAAATCAATCAGTGCATAGATCTGTTGCGCTTCGAGACCCATAGCGCGGGCCGCGTCGAGACACTGCTGAAACTGAGCCTGCGCTTCGTCGTAACGGCCAACCCGGCGAAAGAGTACGCCGCGTCGCCGCATCACCTCGTTCACGCCCTCGTTGTTGCTTGCGGCTCGATACAACTGCTCCGCCTTTTCATACATTTTGAGCGCGTTGTCGGTCTCTTGTTTGCGGTTATAAACAACTCCGGCTCGTAAATAGGCTGTCGCATACTGGCCGTCGTTTAGCGAAATTGCTTTCGTGTAACTCGCCAGCGCCAGATCGGGTTTGCCGTCGTTTTCGTAGGCGTAGCCGAGGTCCACGTAAACCTGGCTCTCGTTGGGCGACATATCGGCGATCGCACTGTACGCCTTCACCGCCTCGCGAAAATCGCGCGTGGCCATCGCCGTAATCGCGTCGAGGTAAAGCGCGTCTTTGTCAGTGATCGCCATTCCGTTGCGCGTCAGACTCTGGATGGCAAGTAATTCGTCTTTGGCGTTGTCGATGTAGTCGAGTTCGGTCCACGCCTGGGCCAGGCGTGCCCGCGCGAGCGCGTAGTTGCCGTCGATCTGGATTGCCTGCTGGAGCGCTTTGCTGGCTTGATGAAACGCGCCGTTGCGCAAGGCGTCGGTGCCGATGTCGTACCACTGTTTCGCTGCGGGCGACGGTTGGTAGTAATGGCGCGGCCAGAAATGAATAACGGCCCAAATCGCGAGGCCACTCGCCACGATCATCAAGATGAATGAGGCGAGTGAGAAGCGTTGCCGGCGAAGTTGCAGGGTAAGCGTTGCCAGTGCACTGGTAGCGCGGTTCATGTCACCCGCGGTGGGTTTGTTGCCCTTGCTGCTCACGGGCACGCCGTTGCCACCCAAACCCACCATGGCCGCCCGCAAATCCGTCAGCAGGTCGTCGGCCGATTGATACCGGTCTTCGACCTTCTTTTGCAGCGCTTTCATCGTGATGCGATCGAGCGCCGGCGTGATTTGCGGATTGAGCTTCGACGGCGGCGATGGCGTAACGTGAATGATTTGCGCTCCGATTTCCAGCACGCTCGCGCCGGAAAACGCCGAACGCCCCGTCAAACACTCGTACAACAGCGCACCGAGCGCAAAGATGTCGCTGCGCCCGTCGATTTGTTTGCCGGTTGCTTGTTCGGGTGACAGGTAGAGCGGCGTGCCGACGATAACGTCGCTGCGAGTTTGGGTTGAATAGATCGTTTGCGCGTCGAGATCGACCTCACTCGACGGTGGTTCAAACAGGTGTTTCACCAACCCGAAGTCGAGCACTTTCACCACGCCGCGCTCGTTGACCAGAATGTTGGACGGCTTGATGTCGCGGTGCACGATGCCGTGATGGTGCGCTTCGGCAATCGCCTCGGCGATCGCCGACACGATCTCGACTGAGCGTCGCAGAGTCAGCCCTTCTTCCAGCAATTGGCTCAGCGACTTGCCCTTCACAAACTCCATCACGAGGAAAGGCTGGCCCGTAGAAGTTTCGCCGTAGTCGTGAACGATCGCGATGTTTTGGTGCGTGAGCGCGGAAACCGCGCGCGCCTCACGAATGAAACGGGCGCGGTAGTGATGATCGGTCGAGGTTAGAAATTTGATCGCGACGCGGCGAGCGAGGTGCTGATCCTCGGCCAGGTAGACGACGCCCATGCCGCCTTCGCCAAGTTTTTCAAGGATTCGATAATGAGAAACCGTCTGACCGATCATGGCAAGTAGTACGAGGAAGAACCCGGACTAGACGGACATAGCTTATCAAATCGCCGCGGATTTTTACGTAAGTTTAGTGGCCCGGATCTTCGCCTCTTGAGATTCGCGGAATTCGTGGAGTTTTTGCCTCAGCTCCGGACGGCTATTTGCGAGAATCGCTACCGCCAACAAAGCGGCGTTGATCGCACCAGGTTTGCCGATGGCGAGCGTTCCAACGGGAATTCCGCCGGGCATTTGGACCGTCGCGAGCAGCGAGTCGAGACCGTTCAAAGCGTCGCTCTTCATCGGAACGCCCAGGACAGGCAAAGTCGTGTGGGCCGCGAGCACGCCCGCGAGGTGCGCTGCGCCGCCGGCCGCCGCGATGATCACTTCCAAACCGTTCTCTTCAGCCGTCGACCCAAACTCCGCCGCCAGCGATGGCGAACGGTGCGCCGAGATCACGCGGCTCTCGTGCGCCACGCCAAACTTCGCCAGCGTCTCACCGGCATGCTTCATCGTGTCCCAGTCAGACTGGCTACCCATGATCACTGCTACAAGTGGTTTCTCTGTGCTCATCTCTTTTACTCGGCCCTTCTATTCGCCCTGGTCCAGCGAAAACCCGCGCTGCCCGTCGAAAGTGTAAAGTCCCTCTGTCTTAATAAAATCGAATCCGTCGCCCGCGACGCGCCCCAGCAACGAAATGATCTGCGCGTGCGAAACCTTGCCTCCGTCAGACTCGGGCAAGAACCGGCAGCGCCAGTGGTCCGAACAGAAAGTCTCCGTGTGACCACCCGGCCAAACCTTCACGCCGCGATTGCTGATCATCGTCAACTTCAAACCCTCGCCATTCACCCGGCTCAGACCGTCACCGAGATCGTTCGCGCTGCCTTTGGTCCAATCGAGAAAAACGTCGACTCCGACGAGTTCCTTCTGCGGCGCCGGTTTAGTCGATCCGACGCTCGCCGGTGCGGTTTCATCAGCCTTTGCGTACTTTCGCGCCTTCAGAATCTGCGGCGACTGGCCCAATCGCTGCACTACTGCCTCCGCAAACTCCTTCGTACCGACCTTTTCCTTACTGACTTTCTCGTCGTAAATATCGTACGTATGAATCCCGTCTTCAATCGTGCGCAGCCACGCGTTGTGAACGCGTTCGGCATGGTCCGTCAAACCGACGTGCACGAGCATCATCACCGCGCCCAGCAACAATCCCGACGGATTCGCCAGGTTCTGTCCCGCACGCCGCGGCGCCGAACCGTGAATCGCTTCAAACATCGAAACGTGCTCGCCGATGTTTGCCGAACCGGCCAAACCAACCGAACCGGCAATCTGCGCCGCGACGTCTGAAAGCACGTCGCCGTAAAGATTCGGCATCACGACGACGTCGAACGCCTCGGGCGTGTCGGCCAGTTTCGCCGCGCCGATATCGACGATCCAATGCTCGTTTTCGAGGTCGGAATACTCGGCGGCAATTTCGTCAAAGATCTTATGAAACAGACCGTCCGTCAGTTTCATGATGTTGTCTTTGGTAAAGCAAGTTACTTTCTTACGATTGTTTCGCTTCGCGTATTCGAAAGCGTAACGAATGATTTTCTCCGAGCCGGGACGCGAGATTAGTTTTAAACACTGTACGACCTGGTTTGTTTGCCGGTGCTCGATTCCGGCGTAGAGGTCCTCCTCGTTCTCGCGAACGATGACCACGTCCATGTTCGGGTGTTTGGTTTCGATGAAAGGATGGTAGGCAACACACGGCCTCACGTTAGCGTACAGCCCGAGCACCTTGCGCACGGTCACGTTGAGACTTTTGTAACCGCCGCCCTGCGGCGTGGTGATGGGCGCCTTGAGGAAGACTTTGGTGCGTCTCAATGAGTCCCACGAACTCGGCTCGATGCCTGAAGAGTTTCCCGCCAGGTAAACCTTCTCGCCGATGTCGATGGTCTCGATGTCCAGCGGCGCCTCGGCGGCCTCCAGAATGCGGAGGGTGGCGGCCATGATCTCAGGCCCGATGCCGTCGCCATTAGCCACAGTGATAGGGATACGTTCTGCCATTTATGCCCAGCCTTTCCAATGGATCTCGTAAAGAGGAAGCAGGGAATAGTAAGGCAAAGCCGTAGAATTGCCAATTCACTCCATTGCCGATTTTCGATTTTCGATTGCCGATTTGGGGGGAGTTTTCCGGGCTTTTCAATTGGCAATCGGCAATCGGCAATCGAAAATTGTCTAAAATGTCCTTGACGCGTTTCCAAGCACTCCTGCATACTTTTGCCCACAGATACCTGCTCTCGCGCATCAACGGTGACTGCGCCTGTCCGTGATCGTAAAGCGACGAGGTTCGGCTGATAGAGAGTGAGGCAGTTGTCAACCAGTTAGAAGCCGCTCTCGAGATTTTTTAGAGCACCGGGTTCGTCGCAGCTCGCCGAAAGTATCGGTCGTCCCCCCCGAACTGGATCAGCGAATTCCAGCAGGCCCGCGCTTCCCTTCAGATTAAGGATAGTTAGAATGGCTACAAAACTCTATGTCGGAAATCTCTCGTTTCGTACCACGAGCGAGGAACTGCGCGA
>DATNJO010000573.1:0-6141 GCA_035603895.1 Pyrinomonadaceae bacterium | reverse complement strand
ATTGTTGTAGACGGTTGGGTCGTTCGGATAAATCTGCCGAGCGGCTTCGAAATCCTGGCGCGCTGCGGCGATGTTCTTCATTTGCAATTGCGCGATGCCGCGTGCGAGTAACGCCTTCTCACCGAGTTCGGCGAGAAGCTGCGGCGAGTTCTCACGATCGGGCGCTGTTTTGTTCAAGCGACCGAGCAGATCCGTCGCGAGAGTGACCACTGCCTTCGGATCACCACCAGCCGTAGCGACCTGAACCTGCATCAATTTCGCCGGCAGGTAGTCGGGATAGTTTCTTTCGAGATCGCCGGCAAACACTCGTCCCTGATCGACAAGGCCAAGACTGAAGTTTGCCTGGGCCATGAAATACAGACCGGCCCGCGAGTTTGGTTCCTGGCGCAGAACGTCTTTCAAATCTTCAATCGCTGCTTTGAAAGCGTCGGGTGTTTGCTTCGCCATCTGCACGCGCGCGCGCAACAAGAGCGCCTGGCGATCGTGCTTGTCCTTCTTCAGCGCTTCATTGATTTGGTCGACGGCGCCTTGAGTGTCTCCCCGCTGTAACAGGATCTCAGATAACCGATAACGGCCCTGAAGAAAGTCGGGCGACTTGGTCAGAATGTCTTTGTAAATGCGGATCGCGTCGTCATCGCGTTTGATTGAAGAATAGAAGTCTGCGAGCACTGCCTGGTTCTCGGGTTTTTCCTGATCGAGTGCGGCGAGTGCTTTGTATTCGTTCTCGGCTTTATCGAGCTGTTTGTTGACGAGGTAGAAACTCGCCAGCACAAAACGCGCGTTGCGATCGGTTGGACCAACTGCGACTGCTTTGAGCAGTTCCGCTTCAGCTTCCGGCTGGCGGTTTCCCTGGACCAGGAATTTGCCGTATTCGGAGTGTGCGAGCGGTGAGTTGGGATTCAGACTGATCGCGCGTTTGAAGAGTTCCTCAGCTTTGTCGCGCTCGTTGGTAACGATGTAGAACCGGGCCATGCTGAGATACGACTCAACACGGTTTGGATTAATTTCGATGGCGCGATTCAGTTCAGCGAAGGCGTTGGTCCGATCCTGCCGGGCGAAGTAGATACCGCCCATCAGGATGTGGCCTTCGATATGGTTCCCATCTTTGTCCAACGTCTCTTTAGCGAGGCGTTCGGCTTCGCCGAGAAGTTCCGGACGGCCACTGCTCGCGGCGAGAAAATAGTTGCCGAGCTTTACGCGCGAGTCGAGATTGCTTTTGTCGAGTTCGTTGGTCTTCTGGAGCTCGGTGATCATCTCCGGAAAGCGCTGAAGTCCTTCGTAAGCCTGAGCGAGACCCCAGTGCGCGGACCCCAGCTTGTCGTCGATCTGAATGGCGTTGCGAAACTCGAGGGACGCTTCCTGCCACTTCTGGTCTTTCAGGTAAGCTTCGCCCCGGCGCACGTGTTCGGCCTTGGCTTTTTCAGCGTTGGTGCAACCGCTCAGCGCGAGTAGAGCAACCAGCAGGACACTAAGGAGAGAGACAGAATTGCGGAGACCGCAGCACTCGTTTTTCATCAGTTTGTACCCCATTTCCGCGACTTCAGCGGGCAAAGCTGAAGGGCGCGGTTCACTTGACCATTAGTTCTAAACAGTCAATCCCAAGCCAATTTCCATTAATCAGGAACGTATTCATCTAACGCAGCAGCCGCTTTGGCCGACAGATCTTTGGCCGAATCCAGCGCCGCAGTCTCCGAGTTTCCGATCGGCACGGTCACCCGCACCATCGCGCCGTCAGAACGGCGCAACCGAACACTATCGATCACTGTATAAACTTTTCCCCAATATTCGCTGGCAATCGCACGACCGCGACCCTGGTACCAGTAGATCATCAAACTCTTGTAATCGCCGTTTTGTATCACCCATTTGTTGGCGGCGAATGTCCGCCCGTCAGGCAGCGCGATCGTAACCTTGTCAGGCTGCGTCAACGTCCAACCAGATCCGGGCAAACAGTTTAAAGGACTGTGATACGACGCGCCCTCACGCTGGCTCGCGTAATAACCGACGTAAAAGTTTGCGGCCTGCCCGTTCGGCTGTTGAAAGTCGCGCAACAAGTAATCGCTCGCGCGCAACACTTTCATCGTCTCGTCGTCGATCGTGGTGTCTTTGGTCTTCTGCCACTGGCCCAGTTGCGCGGGGAAGTCTTTCAATGGTTTTCGATCCACGTGCGCTTCACCGAGATAAGCCCAGGTGTTCACCAAAACGCCAACACCGATGATCGCGGCAAATAAGATGGCAAAGCGCAATGTAGACGACTTGGTCATTCTGTTCCTTCCGCGGGTAATACTGTTGTTGTTGATGCAACGGTCGCGTGCTCGCGTGAACTCTTATCGTCCGGTTTACCGACAGGGCGTGGTCTAAACCGGTCCACAATCCATCCGACCAGAAACAAAAGCAGGAAAGCGACAACGTAGATGGCCCAACCAGAGAACGAATGAAAGAACCCATCAGCAACGCCTGTGCCGTAGTAGTGCGACAGGATTCCCGTGCCGCTGACGCGCGAAGCGTTGGTCAAGATCGCGATCGGCACTGCCGAAGCGATAATGATTAACGAACGCCAAAAACCAAAACTACGCAACCAACCGAACTTTCCACGTGGACCATGCGAATCGGTGGATCGCGGATACGTGAAATAGGCAAACACCACCGCGAGCGTCATCAGCGTCATCAACGAACGAATCCCACTACAAGCCTCAACCACCTCCAGTTTTTTCGTGTCAAACGAATTGAGTGGTTTCAGCTCGATTACGTTGCCTTGCCGGAGCACGGGAATGCCGAGCATGCTCATGGACCAGACGGCACAGCGCGACGCGAAAAGCTGTAGCGGAAAAGCGATCTTGTTGAAGATGATGGCGGGAATCGGAATCGCGAGTATCAGCAGTCCGAGCGGCACGAGAAGGAGCCGCAGGAAGCCGAGTCCGAGGAAATAGACGATCGTTCCGGCGATCAACAACACCAGCGACATCCGCTGCGTGTAAAGCTCGGCGCCCGCGACGCCGGTCCACAGTGCAAACAGCGAAAACGCGACGGCCAGCCCGCCCAGGAGCACCGAAGGACGAGCCGGCTCCGTCGCAAACTTATCGCGCTGCAACCAAAGGATGTAACCGATTATGAAGGGAACTAAGAGGCCGTGGGAGTAGTTTTCGTCTGTCCACCAGTCGCGGGAAAGCTTCGCCAACACCGCGGCGTAAGTGAAAAGAATAGCAAAAGCAATGGCGAAGGCACGCCAATAGTGCCTTGTAGCCGGGACACTCATACAGGTTCCTTGCTGCTCATCCTCACAAGAAAAGGGCAATTTCCCTCGGGAGAATGTGGGCGACCCTGAAATCTTCACCCGGTTCGTAATTGGGGAGAAAGCTTATATCAGATCGTGGCCCGCTGACAACAGACCAGGCCACCGATCACGTGGAAGAAACGACCAAACGGCCCTCACTTCCAGTTCCTTAGGCAAAATCTCGACTTTAACTCCGGTGTGTGATAGTAATTCGCCCAGCCTTCGCGGCCAAAGGGGCTCCCACTCCAATGATCATGAGGTACTCCCACAATGATTTCCTTATCCCGTCGAGAGCACGCGGAGATCCACCGCAGTGCTCGCGAGGCGACCCAGAAAGCCTCGCACCTGGTAGTCGGAAGACAAACAATCGAACGTTATCGCGCTCCGGCAGAAACAACGATCTTTCCGCTGGAATACGCCTTTCATCTGCTCGGAGATGTCCGGGACAAAACTATCCTTGAATACGGCTGTGGCGATGGTCTGAATACCGTCGTGCTCGCTAATCGCGGCGCGAAGATCGTCGCGCTCGACATATCGGCCGAGCTGCTCGACGTGGCCCATAAGCGTCTTGAAGCAAACGATTGTTGTAAAGACGTCGAGTTATTAGTCGGCTCTGCGCATGGTTTACCGCTTTCGGATGAGTCAGTAGACGTCATTTTCGGGATGGCGATACTTCACCATCTCGAACTCGATCTGGCTTCGCGGGAAGTTTGGCGAGTGTTGAAGAAGGGTGGCCGGGCGATATTCGAAGAACCGACGCGCAATTCAAAGCTCGTTGCGAGGATCCGAAAATTGTTTCCGCAACGAGCGGAAGTCTCGCCGTTCGAGCGTCCGCTGACCAGCGTGGAGATGAAGAAGTTTGCTTCGTCATGCCGATATCAAGCGAAGACGTTTCAACTCGTGTTCTCGAGTCTGGCGTCACTCGTACCGCGCTGGCGCGGACAAGCAATGGACCTGGGTACCCAAGTGGACGCCTATCTCCTTCGGCACTTCCCGTCGCTTTCGTACTACGGAACCGTGACCGTCTTCCAAATGGTCAAGGAATAGTTGAACAGTTGAGTTCGAGTGAAAGCAGCTAACGCCGAAGGCGTTCGCAAATTTCAGCAGAGGGTTGTCTCAACCCTGGGAACTAAACAAGACAATAAGACTAACGCTGAAAGCGTTGGCGAGACCGCGATTGCCAACGCCTTCAGCGTTTAATTGTCTTCCGGGATTCTGACCCAGGGTTGAAGCAACCCTGGGCTGGAACTGGCGAACGCCTTCGGCGTTACTCCTGGCGAACGCTACCGGCGTTACTCCTGGCGAACGCTGCCGGCGTTACTCCTAGTGAACGCTGCCGTCGTTACTCCTAACGGATGCCGTCGTTACTTTATGAACACGATCGGCGTGTTGCTGCGGCGTCCGCCGATGATTAGTGTCAGTTGGACCAACCCGGCGTTCTTCAACTCGGGAATTAATCTCACGTTGACCTGGTCCAGGCCCGGCAACACACCCTGTGCGCCGGCAAATTCAACCGGCAATGAATACACGCGGCCGTTGCCGGCGATCGCTTCGACCGTAACCGATTCCGCGAAATTCGGTTTCACCAGGCCGGGTCCCAGCTTGATGTCGTTGGTAATGTCGGAATTACTGACACTGCCAGTTATTCCAGTAGCAAACAACGTGATCCGCGTTCGCTTGTCAGAACCGAGATTCTCGGGCGTGTCGACCTTTAGATTCGCGGTCGTGAACGTCTGACCATTAGCGATAACAGCCGTGCCGTTCTCGTCGTCGCCAGTGGTCATGATGCGGGACACGTTCTTTTCAACACTGACCATTCCCTGACAGATGTAACCATCCTGCGACGATACGATCACTTCGGTCATCGCCGTCTTGACCTCAGCCGGCATGTAGAACTTGATGGTCCACGGCGAAACGTAAAGCACGGGCACGGCAACGCCGCCCACCGTCACGCTCAAACCACCAACCTCATACGGAAGAGTTCCATCTGACGCGATCGAACCGAACATTGTTTCCATCGCCATCGGCTGCTGATTGCCAGTGCCGATAACCGCGCCGAGACTGCCCGGCGACATTGTGAAAAGCGAAGCTGGGCCATAACCAGCCTTGGCCTCGCCGATCACGAGATCCATGCGCGTCTTCGTTTCGTTGGCCTGGGTAGCGGTGGCCGGCGAGATGCTTCCAAAGCGCATGAGATCTTCCGCGATCGCCAGGTGCGAAACGACGCGCATCAAGTTGGCCGTGATGTTCGGACTGTCAGCCGCGCGCATCGCCAGTCCATTCGTGGCTTTGCTGAACAGGGCCGCGGCCTTGATCTGCGTGTCGATCGTGCTGGCATTGGCGCCAAACGAACCGATTTCGGATTTGAACTCCGTATAAGCCTGTTCGATATCGGTTGTCACCGCCGAGATACTTGAAGCCAGCGAGACATTCGCGTTGTAGATAGCGTCAGCCGCGCCTGAGTACTCCAGCGAGCTTGCTGTTTGCTGGAGCAGCGAGTCGGCTCTTCCGCGCGCTTTCTTTACGCTGTTGGGTGAATTCGTAACATTGATTTTGACCGTTGCCGAGCTTGCGGTGTTGCCTTTGTTGTCGGTGGCGCGGGCAACGAGATCGTAGTTTCCTTTTGTCGCGCCGGGCCAGACAGCGCTATACGGCGCAGTCGTATCAATGCCGAGCGATGTGCTGCCACGGAAGAACTCGACTTTCGTGACGAAGCCATCAGCGTCCGTTGCGCTAGCGTTGAGCGTAATGTTTGCGCCGGCAACGAAGGTTGCACCAGCAGTCGGGACCGTCAGCGTGACCTGCGGCGGAACCGGCGACGGAGTCGGAGTGGGCGTCGGTGTCGGTGTCGGTGTCGGTGTCGGTGTCGG
>DATNJO010000572.1:0-5047 GCA_035603895.1 Pyrinomonadaceae bacterium | reverse complement strand
CGATGTAGTGATTCCTTCCTGCACTACTGAGGAAACGGAGAAGTTCGCCCGGCAACTGATCCTCGAGGTGCAGGACACGAGCAGCGCTGAAACGATCGCGCATCGTGGTGGTTATCGTTGGACACAGCAATACGAACCCGTAAGACTTAAATCAAACCAGTGTCCCACACGACTGCGCGAAGGCGGAACGTACTTGATTATCGGCGGACTCGGCCGGATCGGTCTGACGCTCGCAGAGTACCTGGCAAAGAAGTCGAACGCCCGGCTGGTGTTGACGGGCCGTTCCGGACTTCCGCCGCGCGATACGTGGGAAGAGTGGCTGAACGTGCAGAGTGAAACTGCATCACGCATTGAGAGGGTGCTGAATCTTGAAGCGCTTGGAGCTGATGTGCGCGTGTTCAAGGCCAATGTTAGCGATCGCGATGAGATGCGTGCGCTCGTCGATAAAACCCTGCAAGAGTTTGGCGAGCTCAACGGCGTGATTTATCTGGCCGGATTGCTCGGCGACGCTTCTTTCAGTCCAGTGCCGGAAACTACGAAAGCTCAATGCGAACCGAACTTCGAAGCCAAGGGACGTGGGCTCTATGTTTTGGAAGAAGTGCTGGACGGAATCGAACTGGACTTCTGCATTCTCTTCTCTTCGCTGGCATCTGTTTTGGGAGGCTTGGGGTTTACGGCTTACGCTGCCGCCAACGCTTTCGTCGACGCTTTCGTGCGCAAGCACAACCGCACTGCCCGGACGCTTTGGGTTAGCGAGGATTGGGATACCTGGCTCGTGCGTGAAGATGAACCTCACTCGATGGATTTCAAGTCGACTCAATCAGATCTCAACATGACGCCGGCCCAGGCAACCGCTGCGTTTCAGGCAATTCTTTCAGCGGGCGCGCTGACTCAGGTCGTTGTTTCCGTGGGCGATCTGCAAACGCGGCTCGAGAGATGGATCAAGCGCGAACTGCCCTCGAGTAACGGTACGGCTGCTACGGTTGCAAAGTTAACAAGTCATCCACGACCTGGATTGCGCAATGCCTTTGTTGCTCCCCGCGGTGAGACGGAACAGGGAATTGCCGAGATCTGGCAGGAAGTGCTCGGGATCGAGATGATCGGCATCTACGATAACTTCTTCGAGTTAGGCGGCCATTCACTGCTCAGCACTCAAGTGATTTCCCGCATTCGCAAGAAATTTCACGAAGACATTTCCGTACGAACGTTTTTTACCTCACCAACGATCGCCGACCTTGCCGAGATCATTGTGCAGCGGCGCGTAGAACAGGTCGACAGCGCCACACTTTCACAACTGATCAGCGAAGTGCGGCAATTAGCAGACTAATCTCTCGATGAAGAGGAAGGCATGAGCGATATCAGCAGTCAACTTCGTGATCTGTCTCCGAACCAGCGTGAACGTCTGCTCGCAAAACTGCGCGAGATTCGTCCAGCCGAGGAACAGCGCACCGGAGCGGATTTTTCGCGGCGGATGGCCGAGTCGGGAATGCTCTCCTTTGCGCAACAGCGGCTGTGGTTCCTGCACCAGATGTATCCGGAAACGACTGCTTACCACGTCCCTCTGACCTTTCGAATCAACTTGCCGGTCAACGTGCGGATCCTGGAAAAAGCTCTTATAGAAATCGCGCGGCGTCACGAGATTCTACGAACCACGTTCAGGCTGCGAGATGGTCAACCGATCCAGTCTGTAACACCGTCCGCTACGATCAGACTGAGAACTACAGACTTGCGCGATTTACCGGAAGGTGAACGCGATAGCGTGGCAATAAATTTGATCAGGGAAGATTTTGGCCAGGGGTTCGATCTCAGTAATGGACCGTGCTGGCGCGCGTTCCTGCTCCAACTCAACAACGACAAGTTCATTCTCCAGGTTGTTTTTCATCACATCATTTTCGATGGCTGGTCGATCCCGATTTTCCTCAAGGAACTAAAGGCGAATTACGAAGCTTTCGCCAGCCAGGGACCATCACCATTTCCCGAATTGCCGGCCCAGTATCTTGATTTCACTTTGGGCCAGCGAGAGTGGCTGCAAAAACCGGTGCTGCAATCACAGCTTGCTTACTGGAAAAACCATCTCGCCGATGCGCCGCCGCTGTTGCTGCTGCCTACCGATCGCCCGCGGCCCACGGCGCTGTCATTTCGCGGCAACAATCAAATCTTCAAGCTGCCTGAACCTCTGACGGCAAAACTAAAGCAACTGGCGCAGGCCGAAGACGCGACACTCTTTATGACAGTGCTCGCTGCTTTCAAGACCCTGCTCTATCGTTACTCGCGACAGGCGGACATCCTGGTCGGCACACCAATCGCCAATCGCAACCAGTATGAGCTCGAGGGTTTGATAGGTCTCTTCCTCAATACTCTCGCCCTGAGGTCGAAAGTTTCAGACCAGATGAGTTTTCGCCAGTTGCTGCGAACAGTGCGCGAAACATGTCTCGATGCTTACACGCACCAGGACCTGCCGTTCGAACAATTAGTGGAAGAGTTGTGTCCGCGACGAGATCCTCAGCACACACCGATTTTTCAAGTCGCGTTCACTTTGCAAACCCCGCCGCCATGGTTACGAGTTTCCTCGCAGTGGTCGGTGCAGGGAATGGCAATGCGAAATGATTCTTCGCAGTTCGATTTAACTCTGAACATGGAGGATCGCGGGCAGGGATTGGTAGGCGCGCTCGAATACAACACCGATATTTTTGAAGACGCCACAATCGCGCGGATGCTTCGTAACTTCCAGACCTTATTTGAAGGAATTGCCAGCGATCCCGACACGCACGTCGGATCTTTACCGTTGGTCTCTGTGGAAGAGCGACGCCAATTGGTGCAGGAATGGAATAAAACAGAAGCCGGCTATCCAACAGATGCGTGCCTGCCACAGTTGTTCACGTCGGCGGCGAGACAATCACCACGGGCTGTAGCTATCGCGGAAGGCGGAGGAGAAATCACTTTTGACCAATTGAACCGGCGCGCCAATAAGTTGGCCCATCGTTTGAGGCGTGAAGGCATAGGATTGGAATCAGTAGTCGCCGTGTACATGAACCGATCCATCGAGATGGTAATCGCACTTCTCGGCATCATGAAATCGAGTGCTGCCTACCTGCCGCTCGATCCTTCGAATTCAGTGTCCCGGTTGAGCTTCATGCTTGAAGATTCACGTGCGGCTGTACTGGTTACTGATGGTCGTTCGGATCTCAACTTCGTGCCTGGCGACGTCGTAACGCTGAGATTGGACCACGAGGCCATTAATCTCGAAGACGAGGACGATACGGATCCAGCGATCGTTCCGGATCCTGAGAACCTGGCTTACGTGCTCTACACTTCGGGCTCGACCGGCAAACCGAAAGGCGTTCTGGTTCGGCATGGCTCGCTCGTCAATCACAGCCTGGCGGTTAGCAAGCATTATGAGTTGAATTCGAGCGATCGCGCGTTGCAGTTTGCTGCGATTGGCTTTGACGTTGCGGCTGAAGAGTTGTTCCCGAGTTTGTTGGCCGGCGCACACGTTGTGTTACGTCCCGATCAATTGCTTTCGCCCGGCGATCTCATGCAGTTCATCGAGCGCGAAGGTGTGACGGTTGCGAATCTACCTAGTTCCTACTGGCACGAGTTAGTAGACGAGTTGTCACGCACCGGGATGAGACTGCCGCCGTCACTAAGACTGATTGTGGTTGGGAGTGAAAAGGTTGCGCCGGAGAAATTAACGGAATGGAACAATCTGCTGATAGACAAACCGCAACTCATCAATGCTTACGGAGCAACTGAGACGACGGTTACCACCTCGACTTATTTTTGTCCGAACCAGCCAATTGAAAACGCGCAGCGATCGGTGCCGGTGGGCCGCCCGATCGAGAATGCGAAGATCTATCTGCTCGATCCGAATCTGCAACTGGCGCCGTTGGGAGTTCCAGGAGAACTATTCGTTGGTGGTGAGCTGCTGGCCAGAGGCTATCTCAATCAACCTTCACTGACGGCGGAAAAATTCATTCCGGATCGTTTCAGCGACACTCCAGGAGCGCGGCTCTATCGCACAGGCGATCTGGCGCGTTATCAGCCTGACGGAAATATCGAATTAATCGGACGCACCGATCACCAGATTAAGTTCCGTGGTTTCCGGATCGAGCTCGGTGAGATTGAATCGGTGCTGGCCCAACATCCTGACGTTCGCGATGCGGTAGTGTTGTTAGTCAACCAGCGGAACGGGCAAAACGAAATCCAAACTCTCGCGCAACAGCTTGCACATCTCGATCGCGAAACCAGCCTCAACCTTTTAAATGAAGTAGCACTGACTTTTTAGCCACAGATCTGTGGCTAGAACCAAAGAGACATTATGAACAGGATTGATTGCGTCATCATCGGCCACAATACCGGAAATTTTCAGGATTATATTGCGGAATCAAAATCGATGGCCAGATTCAACGGCGCCTACCGCAATGCCCAAATAAACTCTCTCTTACTGGACGGCCGGCGCATTTCGTACATGGACCTGTTCAATTCGATACGTAAAAAAGTGGACCCCGGAGCCGAGGAGCTGACTCCATTCGATCCGCTTGGGTTGGCGTCGCTTCATCTGGCGAGTTCTCTAGCGCGGAGTGGCGCCAGTAGCGTTCTTGTCGGCGAGTTTCAGAAAGGCAAATCGAAACTGAATGAACTGCTGCGAGATGAACCTCTCACCGTCGCCATCACGACCACTTTCTATTTCGAGCCGACTCCAATGAAGGAGATTGTTTCTTTCATCCGCGAGCGATCACCCGACACAAAGATCATCATCGGTGGTCCATATCCTTCGCACCTCGAGCGAGGCCAGTTGTCAGATGCAGTGGAAATTATACTCGAGGACATCTGCGCAGACGTGTATGTGATCGACAGCCAGGGGGAAGCTGCTCTCGCTCGGATCGTTACGGCGCTGAAATCGGGTTCGACCCTGGATGATCTCCAGTCGATTCCCAATCTCTTGATTTTCTCCGACGGTCAATCGTACCGGACAAAACGACAGCCGGAAGATAATCCGATCAATGAAAACAGGGTGGAGTATTCGCTATTTGACCGCACCGCGTTG
>DATNJO010000571.1:0-5119 GCA_035603895.1 Pyrinomonadaceae bacterium | reverse complement strand
TGCAACACCGATCACGACCAGTTTCTCCGTTGCGCAACGCACGCGCGAAGTCGGGATTCGCATGGCGCTGGGCGCACAGACGACGGACGTACTGAAGTTAGTTGTGCGCGATGGACTGAAACTGGTCGTGATCGGTGTTGCAGTCGGTCTGCTGGGGGCATTCATGCTGACGCGACTGATGAGCACGTTGCTCTTCGGGGTAACTCCGACCGACGTCGTAACCTACGCGACCGTCGCGCTCGGCCTCATCGGCGTCGCCCTGGCCGCCTGCTACATCCCCGCCCGCCGCGCCACGAAAGTCGATCCACTGGTGGCATTGCGCTTCGAGTAAATAGGCCACAGAGTTACACAGACAAACACGGACAGAAAATTCAGTCCGTGTACGTCCGTGTAAGTCCGTGGCTCAGTTCCCCGAGTCCATGTGCCAACCGACGTTCACTAGCTCATCGCCACGACGAACAAACATCTCGGTAGCGCGGCCGCTCGTGGTGGTGCGCTTTCCGCTCATGTCGATCTCGTAAAGGTAGGTCGTGTAGACAAGAACCGTGTTGCCGTAAACCTGAATCTCCGTTTTCGGAAACTCAAGCTTCACCAGCTTGCCACCACTCTCGGCGAAACGCTTCGCGCCATCCATAACCGCCGCGCGATCTGACCACTCATCTGAGCCGTTATTGATGGCGATTACCTCTTCCGGAATCAACTTCTCCAGCGCCGCTCGATCGTTCGCGAACCACGCTTTCCACACCGCTTCACGCGCGGTGAGTATCCGTTGACGAATCTCCGGCCCAATCGTCATCGGTTTCGACATCTGCTCGGCGCGCCACTCGGGATCGACCACCGTGTGCGATGCCACCTGGATCCAACTCCCGTTTCGCTTCGCGTAAACATCCATGATGCGAAAGCGTCGCATAGTGATCGAATTCCTCTGAAACTCGCCGAAAAACGAAGCCACCGCCAATTCCGGACCATAAAAATGAACGTCGAAATCGCCGACCTTGTACGTCGTCCCGGCGGGATAATAAGGATGCGACTTCGGCGCGTTCGCGGGCTTGGGCCAATCGATGCCGTTAGCGCGCATGTAATCGTCAATGCCTTTGATCGGCGTGCGAGAACCTTCAAGAAAACCGCGCCAGTCTTCGGAGTGCGTCGCGAAGATCTTTTGTTCGTCGCCGTCGATGAAGGCTTGAAAGATACTTTCGATGTGCGCGCGAATGGCCGCAGCGTCAGCGGCGCGATCGGTCTCCGCGGTAGTGACAGAAGCAAAGGCGCCAACAGCCAAACAGAGCGCCAAGACAAGAGTTCTGAAAGTCATAATCAGCCTCCGAATCGAATCGTTTGCGGCATCCTAGTTACCAACCTGCCGGCGAACAACGATTAATACGCGAGCGGCGCCTCTCCTGACGCGAACGGTCGCAAACGATCGATTGGTGTTGCGCAAGCGCTGGACCAGCGATACTGTGACGCCGTGCGAGTGCCACGTTTGCGTCCCTGGATGATCGTCTCGGCGGCCTGGATAGTCCCAGCCGTCTTCGCGGTTATCAATCGCATCGCTCAGTCGCACCTGCAAGACTGGGGACCGTTGACCATTCGCGAGTTGCTGTTCGAATTTGGCGACTGGCTCCTCTATGCCTTTCTCACACCCGGCGTGTTTGCGATTTCGAAACGCTGGCCGCTCGCGCGTCCGCATCTCGTTCGCCGCATAACGTTACACCTTCTGTTTTCGGTGCTCTTCTGCGTTGCCTGGGCCACTTGCGGACAGGTGTTGCGAATGCTACTGATCCGCATCTTCGCGCCACAGATCATGGCGGAGGCGATGCAGCATGGCATGGCCCAGTTCTGGCAACGCCTCGGCGTCGAATGGCTTAGCTGGATCTTTATCACCTTGCCGTTCGGCGTCGCGGTTTATCTGTGCATGGTGGGAATCGAACATGCCACGCGTTACTTCATCGAAGCACGCGAGCGCGAAGTGCAGGTTGCACGCCTCTCAGAACAACTCTCGAGCGCGCGTTTCGCCGCCTTGCAGGCACAACTCAATCCACACTTTCTTTTCAACACATTGAACACGATCGCGGTGCTCGTACGTGACGACGACCGGCAAGGCGCGGTGCGCATCGTCGAACACTTAAGTGAACTCCTGCGACGCACTCTCACGCGTCATCGCGCTAATGAAGTGACGCTGGGAGAAGAACTCGAATTAGTTCGACAGTATGTCGCGATCGAACAGGCTCGTTTTTCCGATCGGCTGCGGCCGGAAATCAGAATTCCCGATTCGTTGTTGTCCGCGGCGTTTCCGAGTTTCGCGCTGCAACATCTGGTCGAAAACGCGATTCGTCACGGCATCGCGCGCGCCACGGATGCCGGTCTGTTGCTCGTCACAGCCGAGCGCGTTGGCGATGTATTGCAGATCACAGTCGTCGACGATGGCGTCGGAATCGAGCCAGAATTGGCGCCGCCTGTTGGTCACGGAATCGAGAACACGCGTGAGCGACTGTTGGCCCTCTACGGCGCAAACGCATCGCTCGAACTCGCGCGACGTCCGGAAGGCGGTACAATCGCAACGCTGCGTTTGCCGTATCGCGAGTTAGGTCCAGAGCCGATCACAAGCTAAAGCTTGAACTCAAAACAAAGTCCTGAACTCAGAGTTTCGTTTTGAGTTCAACCGGCCTTGCCCGAAAGTACGTCTGCGCAGAAAATACTCTCCCGCAAAGGCGCTAAGGCGCAAAGAAATCCTTTAGAAAACGCGGCAGCGCTTTGCGCCTTTGCGTCTTTGCGGGAGAGATTGCCTAACAAAAGAAACTTTTCGGGCAAACCAGTTCAACCTTTCGGTTGCCAAGGTGAGAGCGGTGAAAGAAGGAAGGTGGAAAGCGCTGATTGCTGACGACGAACCGGCTGCGCGCCGTGGCGTGCGGCAACTCCTCGCCGCGTTTCCCGAATTCTGTGTAGCCGGAGAATGCCGCAACGGCGCGGAGGTGCTGGACGCACTCAACACGTCTGCGCCGGACGTCGTTTTTCTCGACATTCAAATGCCGGGCATCGATGGGTTCGAAGTAATCAAGCAGCGCACCGTCGAGCGGATGCCGGCGGTCGTGTTTCTCACGGCGTTCGATCAGTTTGCGATTCGCGCATTTGAAACTGAAGCACTCGATTACCTGGTCAAACCCGTCAGCGAAGCGCGGTTTGCGGCAACGATGAAACGTCTCGAAAAGCGCTTGCGATCGAGTTCAAAACCGCCTCGCCAGGAAACGATCGTCGTCACGACTACTCGTGGCGCGACAGTGCTGCACCTCAACGAGATCGACTGGATCGAAGCGGCCGGCAATTACACACAATTATGGGTCGGCACTCGCAGTTACTTCCTGCGCGAATCACTTCAACTCCTCGAAGAACGCGTGCAGCCGCAAGGTTTTATTCGCGCGCATCGAAGCGCACTGGTTCGACTCGAAGCCGTGCGCGAACTCAGACGTACTCGCACAGGCGCTTTGATGGCGATACTCGGAAGCGGCGTACGAGTGCCGATTTCGCGCCGGCGCAGCGCGTCGTTTTCCGCGGCGCTACGACAACTCGGCTCTGGCGTTCCCGGCTAATTCTTTGCGTTGATGTTGGACCAGGCGAGCAGACTGCACGCCGCAAAGCCGAAAGCATTCAGCAGCCCATGCGTCATGGCCATTGTTGGAATCCGCAAAATTACGACGTGGGCCACGAGACTGTAGGCATAGAGACAAGCGAGCACCATCGCCGTGCAGCTCGCGAGCGCGGCGATCGAGAGCAGCAGTCGCGCATTCAGCGAAGGGATTGCCGGCACGACTCGCGCAACCGTAAGTACGGCCAGCAGCACCAAGCCTGAGGAGAGTAACAGCGTCCCGGCCAAACCAGCCCACGGCGAAAACGTAATTCCAGCGGCCACAAGCGGCATTGCCGCGACAATCGCGAAAACTATAAACGCGTACATTCCGCGCGGAGGACGCCCAATCGTCGCGAGCATTTTGCCAGTCAGCCCCGCAATGATCGGCGCAGCAAACCCGGCGAAGTGAAAGTGGACCACGGTCAGCAAAATTATCGTCTCGCCATAATCAAACGGCTGTACGCCCAGGCGATAGATGATCAACCACCCACTCGCTACCGGCAGATACAACAATCCAGCATCGATGCTTGACTCGTACAGCGGATAAAGCCCGCGCGCGGTGAACCGGCTCAGCCCGAGCAAGGCCACGATCCCACTCACGACCAACCAAACCGCCGAGAGCGACGCTGACAACAGACCTTTCTCAAAGAAGAACGACGCGATCGTTATTACTGCCGCAGCCGGTTGGACCAACACCGCCACACGATAGAGATTCGCACTAATCCTCTGCTCCCCGACCGTCACCAGCGAAAGCCCGAGCGGCACGATCACGAGCATGGCAAAGAACACGATCTTGTGAATCAGCTCTATCTCGTGCGAATCAGACGTCGTCACCAACAACAGCAACAGCCATCCGATGGCGCCGGCGGCGGCACTGCGCCGCGCAAACACACGAAGCCATTGCGAGTCGTGGGCGTTAGCTATCACTCTACTCAATCTGTTATCTCGAACGTGTTAAGGACCTTTACGGCTGAGCCAAGCTTGCAATGCAGGCTCTTGGGTACAAAAGCGCTGACGACGTAGAGCCGGTTCCCGGCGAGATACATCCTGTCAATCTGTGCCCCAGTCTCATCTTTAAACCTGAGCTCGCGTCCCGGATGGCTCGAAAGAGTTATGGGTGAATCAACCTCGAGGTGGCCGGACGGCCATTTAGACATAACCTGGTCCCTAATGTTGTTGAAAATACTTTCGCTAACCTCCGGAGTGTCTACGACCTGGGCGTAGTCGTGATATTTGATGTGAAATTGGCCGACATTGAGGATGAACCAATTGAAGTCTTTCTTATCCTCGCTCCCGTCTTTCTCACGAGCAGGCATGCCGAATCGAAAGCGACCTTGAGCGGACGAGAAGGTTTCCGTGACAGGCGTGCCGCCGGTGAATTCAGGTTCTGGCTCGGGCCAGATGCTGCACGGTCCTCGCCAGCGAGAGAACAAATGACAGGACGTCGACGTCAGCAGCAAAAGACAAAGGACAAAGAGTTTGAGGAAAGGACTCATG
>DATNJO010000570.1:0-7799 GCA_035603895.1 Pyrinomonadaceae bacterium | reverse complement strand
CGCTCAGCCATGGTGGCTCGGTCCTCATCGTTGACAACGCCTTGCATCTGGCGCAACTGAGCTATGCCGACAAGGTGACGCTACTCAACACCGTTCCATCGGCGATGGCAGAGTTGTTGAGGATGAACGCAGTGCTCGACTCGGTGCGGGTAGTAAACCTGGCTGGTGAGCCACTGAGCGATGACCTGGTAGCGGAGATCTATGCGACCACTCACGTCGAAAAAGTCTACAACTTGTATGGTCCAAGCGAAGACACCACCTACTCGACATATACGCTGGTCACGAGCGGTGAACACGTGACCATTGGGCGGCCGATAGCGAATACTCAGGTCTATGTGCTCGACGAGCATTTGCAACCTGTACCCGTGGGAGTTGCGGGAGAACTCTACATCGGCGGCAGCGGACTGGCACGTGGTTACCGGATGCGATCGGAGCTGACTGCCGAGAGGTTCATCCCCGACAGTCTCAGCGGCGCGGAAGGGAAGAGGCTGTACCGGACCGGCGACAAGGTGAGATATCTGGAAAATGGGAACCTGGAGTTTCTGGGCCGCGCGGATCATCAAATCAAGCTCCGAGGCTACCGCATCGAGTTGGGAGAGATCGAGAGTGTATTGCGCCGGAATAATCGCGTGAGCGAAGCGATCGTGGTGGCGCAAGAGCAAGCCGGTGGAGAAAAGCATTTAGTGGCCTACGTGATCGCAGCCGCGGACGTGGAACCAGGCGAATTGCGGAAATGGCTAAAGGAGCGCTTGCCCGAATACATGGTCCCGGCGGCGTTTGTATTACTGGAGGAGTTGCCGCTCACTCCTAATGGCAAAGTCGATCGTCGCGCACTGAGCAGGGCGAACTTCCTTGAAGGCAGGCCGGCGGAAAGTTTTATCGCGCCCCGTAACCAGACCGAACTGATCCTCGCTGGTATCTGGGCCGAGGTATTGCAGGTTGAGAACGTCGGAGCAAACGCAAACTTTTTTGAGCTGGGTGGTCATTCTTTGTTGGCCATGCGCCTGGCTTCAATATTGCGCGAGAGCTTCAAAATCGATCTGCCGTTACGAACCGTACTGGCGGCGGCGACCTTGCCGGAAATGGCCCGTGAAGTCGAGGCGGCTTTGCGTGCGGGTGCAGCGGTTGAGATGTTGCCCATTCGTAGACGCTCGCCGGACCGTCAGGCACCGCTTTCGTTTGCGCAACAGCGTCTCTGGCTCATTCAACACCTGGAGCCGGAGAGCACCGCCTATAACGTCTATAACATAACTCGCCTCCGTGGCGCTCTCAATGTAGTCGCGCTCGAGAAAGCACTAAATGAAATCGTGCGGCGACACGAAATCCTGCGTACTACGTTCACTACGAGCGGCGATCAACTGGTACAGGTCGTAAACCCGTTCGCAGCACTGAAATTTGCGGTTGAGGATCTGAGATCGTTGCCCGTCGCCAAACAGGAAGCGACGGTGCATCGAGCGGCGCTGGAGGAAGCACGGGTAGTTTTTGATTTGGAGCATGGTCCGCTGTACCGGGTGCGTCTGTTACGCGTAAATGACGAACACGTGCTCATCAGTTGTCGCCATCACATCATCTTCGATCTCTGGTCCCACGAAGTGTTTACAAACGAATTGGTGTCGCTCTACGAAGCTTTCGACAAAGAGCAAACCTCACCACTTCCGGAATTGCAGATTCAATACGCCGACTTTGCATGTTGGGAGAGAGATTGGCTTGCAGGCGATAAGCTAAATACGCTTTTGCGTTACTGGAAGAAACAGCTTGAAGGAGCGCCCACAGTGCTCAATTTGCCGGTTGATGGGGTCGTGTCTGCGGCTTCGTCTTCCCGTGGCAAGTGGCAGTCATTCACTCTTGATAAGGAGCAAACCAAAACCATCCGCGCGCTCAGTCAGTCAGAGCGCGTCACTGTATACATGGTCCTGGTCGCGGCCTTCAAGACGTTTCTCTACCGTTACAGCGGCCAAGCGGATTTCCTGATTGGAACTCCTGTGACCAGCCGCACACAGCCTGAGACTGATCCATTGATCGGCTGCTTTATGAATGTTCTGGTGCTGCGAACTGATCTTTCCGGCAATCCTGCTTTTCGCGAGTTGCTCCGGAGGGTGCGTGAGACCGTGCTCGGGGCTTACACACACCAGGAGATGCCTTTTGAAAGGTTGATTGAGGAGTTGAAGATCGGTCGTGCGCAAACCAGCACGCCGCTAGTCCAGGTTCTGTTCTCGCACGTCAAGCCGCTCCCGGCAGCGAAGAAGAAAATCGCCGCTCTCGAGTTGAGCCCAATCGACGTTGAAGAGGAGTGTACGAAGGCTGATTGGATGATGCTGATGGTTGAGCTGGGCGACGAGATCGTCAGCACGCTTCAATACCGTACCGACTTGTTCGACGACGAAACGATCCGTCGGGCGATGAGTCACTTCGAGAATCTGTTCCGGAGCATTTTGAAGAATCCGGATGCGCGGCTCGATGAGCTCGAGATGTTCTCGCAGGAAGAGCAGGTCGTGCTGAACCAGGAAATAGATGTACGCGCCTTGAGCCGCAGCTTTTCTTTCTAATCCCCGCAGCATTCCCCGTGTGATTTGAGGAGAATAACGCCGTAGGCGTTGAAGGAGCTGAACCGTATGAGTAGCAGCAGCGTCGGTCTGGCAGACAAGCAACACCAGAAAGAACTGGAATACTGGCTGCAAAAACTCTCCGGTGAGCTGGTCGTTACGGGCGTTCCACTCGATTTCCACCGCCCACCTGTCATCAGCGCCGGCCCGCAAAAGCTCGATCTGTTTATCGATCACGAAACTCAGAGCCGGCTACGCAAGACGTGTGAGGGCAACGAGCTATTGATCTTCACCGCTTGCGTGGCTGCGTTAAAGATTTGTTTGTACCGTTACACGCATGTTGACGACGTCATCATCGGAACGGCCATCCATCAGCAATATCGCGAACTGACTCCAGACAATAAGATCGTCGTGCTTCGAGATCACGTCAGTGGTAGTCAAACTGTCCGCCAGTTGCTCGAACAAATCTTGCACACGGTCACCGAGGCGTATGCTCATCAGAAGTATTCGTTCAAACGGCTCCTCCAGCGGCTCCAAATCGCGCCACCGCCAAATCGGGCGCCACTCTTCAACGTCGTAGCACTGTTTGAAAACATCAACCGCCGCGAGGATGCGAGCGATCTACTCAACGATGTCACCGTAATCTTTGCGTTGAAAGATGGCGAGCTCAAGGGTGCGATTGAATACTCAGCCGAGCTGTTCAAGCCTGAAACCATCGTCGTCTTTGCCGGACATTTTGAAACCACACTGCGCGAGATGTTGGCCCAACCCGAGGCGAAGATTGCGGAGCTACAACTACTCTCGGACGCCCGGAAACAAGAGTTGGTCTTTGACTTCAACAAGACGGCCCGCGACTTCCCGCGTGAGCAAACAGTCGCGCAGCTCTTTGAAGTGCAAGCCGAGCGGACGCCGAATTCTGTCGCTGTCGTCTGCGAAGGAAAGGCGCTGACGTATCGCGAGCTGAATGGACGAGCCAATCAACTCGCACACGCTCTGCGCGGTCTCGATGTTGGCCCGGGAACGTTGCTTGGCGTCTATCTCGAACACTCACTGGAGACGATGGTTGCTCTGCTGGGTGTGCTGAAGACAGGTGCGGCTTACGTGCCTCTGGATACGCAGCATCCTCCGTCACGCACGGCTTTCATGCTTTCGAACGCCGGAATCTCGATCCTGCTGACACAGGAGAGTTTGGTTGACCGCATAAGTGATCAGGTCTCATACGCGATTTGCCTCGACAGCGATTGGGAAGACTCCATCGCATTCGAAAGCACTGAGAATCCGTCGCCGCAGGCAAAACCCGGCGATCTGGCTTACATCATTTACACTTCCGGATCGACCGGTACTCCGAAGGGTGTCGAAATCTCGCACGCGGCGTTGACCAACTACGTTTGGTGGGCCAAAGAGACGTACCTGCGCGGAGATGATCACGACTTCCCGTTGTATTCGTCACTGGCGTTTGATCTCACAGTGACTTCGCTTTACGTGCCCCTGATCAGTGGTCGACGCGTTCTCGTCTACCGGTCAAAGCAGGGCGAGTTCTCGCTTTTCGCGGTACTCGCAGATAACCAGGCGGGCGTTTTGAAACTGACACCCAGCCATCTGGCACTCGTCAAAGATCGAGACAACAGTCAAAGCCGCGTCAAACGAATAATCGTTGGCGGCGAAGCTTTCGAGACCAACCTGGCTTTACAAGTTTGGAAAAGCTTTGGCGGTCAAGTTGAAATTTACAATGAGTATGGGCCAACTGAAGCGACGGTTGGTTGCATGGTCCATCGCTTCGATCCGGAGCACGACACGCGCACCGTGGTGCCGATTGGCAGGCCCGCCGCCAACATGCAGATCTTTCTGCTCGATGAAAATCTTAATGCCGTGCCGGAAAACGTCATGGGCGAGATTTATATTTCGGGCGCCGGGCTGGCCCGCGGCTTTCTGAATAACCTGCAGCAAACAGCCGAGCGATTCATCGACAATCCGATACTGCCGGGGCAGAAGATGTACAAGACTGGCGACGTAGCGCGCTGGTTGTCCGAAGGCATCCTCGAGTACGTCGGCAGAAACGACGAGCAGGTGAAGTTTCATGGACATCGAATCGAACTCAACGAGATTCGAAGTCTCCTGAATCAGCATCCCGAAGTCAGAGACAGTCTCGCGCTAATATTAAAGGACAACAATGGCAACGACGTGTTAGTCACGTACTACGTTGCAAACCAGCAGCTCGAAACGGCGGCCTTACGCGCAACTCTGGCGCGCAACCTCATAGAAGAAACGATTCCCAACTTCTTCGTCCACTTGAATGAGTTTCCCTTAACGGCAAACGGCAAGATCGATCGGCGCAAGTTGCCGACCGTTGAAGAGGTGCGGCAAGACATCCAGCCAACCTTCATCGCGCCACGAACGCCGACCGAGAAGTTCATTGCAGAGATCTGGGCACAGATGCTGAGTGTTCCGCAGGTTGGTATTCACGACAACTTCTTCGAGTTGGGCGGACACTCGCTGCTCGCTTATCAGGTGGTCTCACGTTTGGGCGAGGCGTACCACGTAGAGATACCAATGCGCACCATTTTTGATGTGCCGACAATCGCCGGCCTGGCGCTCTCCTTGACGAAGATGCAGATGGCCCGGGAAGACATTCATGACCTCACGCAGATGATCGAAGAGATTAAACTCATGTCCGGTGACGAGCTCGAAACCATGCTCGCCGCCAAAGCCACTTCCTGATTCGTCGGAGTAAAAGCTTTTACACAGAAAGATGCTGCGGGCTTGTCTCGTGGAGTCTCACGAAACTCCACCCGACAAAGCCCGTGGTACTTCTTCCCGGCATGTCACCTACCAAATGGAGAAACAAATGGGCACCTCAATAGGAGAACAAATGGGCACCTCATTCAAAGTGTATCTCGATCAAGATGCAGAAAACACAGCACTCGCGACCTCGAACTCCGCAACCGATGAGTTATTGGGCGACTTTTATGGAACGTATCCCTATCCGTGGCAACCGACCACGTTTACCTACGTCGATGACCCGCGGCTTGAAGCTGCAATGGTCAACCAGGACATTGGCGACTGGGAACAACGACGGCTACCTGACAATCCTGCTATTTGGGTGGCGGGCTGCGGCACTAACCAGGCGCTTCACACCGCTTTGAAGTTTCCGTTAGGCACTGTTATCGGCTCAGACGTCTCAATGACATCATTGGATCTCGCGCGGTCGAACGCAGCAAAAATCGGGCTTACAAACGTGATGCTGAAACAGGAAAGCATCAACCACGTCGAGTACCGCGAGCAGTTTGACTACGTCATCAGCACCGGAGTCATTCATCACAACGCTGACCCGAAAGTCACACTGGAAAAACTGAGATACGCGCTGAAACCCGGGGGCATCCTGGAGTTGATGGTCTACAACCGTTTTCACCGGAACCTGAACACAGCATTCCAAAAAGCTGTACGCATTTTTAGCGAGCAACAAGAAGGGCGCGACTTCGAGGCGGAGCTCAAACTGGCCCGCACGCTCGCCAACAACTTTCCCGTACGAAACCAGATGGCGACACTGCTGGCAGACACGCGATACGTCGGCGACTCCGAGTTTGCGGACATGTTAATTGCCCCACTCGAATACAGCTACACAATCGAATCTCTTGAAGCTTTGGCAGCTAGTTGTGGCTTGGAAATCCTGATGCCCTGCATCAGCACCTACGCGAAGTTTGCCGCGCCCGGAGTCTACTGGAACATGCGCTTCGAGAACCGCGAATTACAGAGCGCGTACGACTCAATGCCGGATACGCGCCGCTGGCAGATTACGAATCTTTTACGGCACGAACAGTCGCCGATGCTCTGGTTTTACTTGCAGCGCACAGACAGTGGTTACCCGCGAAAGTCTGAACAACAGATCTGCGATCAGTTTCTCTCGCGGGCTTTCAGGAGGACTGTTGCCAGGCAGGCGACCTACATCCGTAACGAAGATGAATGGGCGCTCGCGCCTCAGACTAATCCTTACCCACTTGAACAACCCGATGCGGCCTTCAATGAGATTTATCGTTTGGCCGATGGCGACAACACGATGGGACGAATTTTCCGGTATGCCGGCATCCAGCCGACTTTCCAGACGGTTAATCAAGCCCGGATCAGTTTAACCACCTCGTCCTTTCCTTACCTGAGAGCGGTGAAATGAGGAGAGAAAAATGAGTAAAGCGATGACCGACGTTGCGGAACTTACTCCGCAGCAACGCACAGTGCTCGAGCTGATGTTGAAGGAGAAGCAAGCTGCCTCGGCTGTCCCGCGTCCAGTGATCGAAACTCAGAGCCGGGATACTAATACTTTTCCGCTCTCGTTTGGCCAGCAACGTCTCTGGTTTGTCCAGGGTCTCGCTCCAGAGAGTTACGTCTACAACATCCCGCACGCTCTGCGGTTCAAAGGAGAGCTCAACGTCAGTGCTTTTGAAGCAGCAGTGAACGAGATTGTAAGGCGCCATGAAATTCTTCGTACGACCTTCATAGTGCGCGAGGCGCAACCGGTCCAGGTGATTTCCGCGCCGCAATCGTTCACGTTAACCGTTGACGATCTGAGCGGACTGGAACCGGAAGCGCGCGAGGCGGAAGCGCTGCACCTGGCCACCGGCGAAGCGCGACATGTTTTTGATCTCGAAAAAGGTCCCTTGTTTCGAACGCGGTTGTTGCGTCTTGCCGATGATGATTTCGTTTTTCTCTTATGCATGCACCACATCATCTGTGACGGTTGGTCTCTCGGTGTGTTCTATCGCGAGCTCGAGGCGTTATACACGGCGTTCCTGGAGAACCAACCTTCGCCGCTCGCGGAATTACCCCTGCAATATGCGGACTTCGCCTGTTGGCAGCGCGACACTTTGCAGGGCGAAGTGTTGGCGCAACAGTTGGGATACTGGCGCGATCAACTCGGCCAGAGTCTCGCGCCTTTGGAGTTGCCGACCGATCGGCCGCGGCCCTCTGTGCAGACGTTCGTCGGAGCGACCGAAACAAAGGTATTGCCGAAGTACATGACGCGCGCGCTGGAAGAGATCTCACGTCAAGCCGGCACGACGATGTTCATGACGATGCTGGCTGCGTTTCAGACGCAACTATATCTTTACACTAATCGTCGAGACATCGTTGTCGGAACGGCGACGGCGAGTCGCACGCGTGTCGAGATCGAAAGGCTGATCGGTTTCTTTACTAACACCCTCGTGATGCGTACTGACTTTTCCGGCAATCCTTCGTTCCAGGAAATCATGGCGCAGGTTCGCGAGA
>DATNJO010000569.1:0-2801 GCA_035603895.1 Pyrinomonadaceae bacterium | reverse complement strand
GACTACGCAAACAGAAGTTGGCGTTTTTACAACAGATGCGCACCTGGTCGTTCAGGTGTGGGATGCGACGCTTGCGCGGCTCACGGGGATTGGGGAGGAGTCTGCTGTAGGGAGGGAGTTGACTGCGGTAGTGCCCGATCTGGAGCAGCGCGGGTTGTTGAAACGTTTTCAGAGATCGCTCAACGAAGGCGTCGTGGAAGTTCTGGCGCCGGCTTTTCATCATTACCTGATCTCCTGCGCGCCGGTAAACGCTTCGAAGCATTTCGAAAAAATGCAGCAACGCGTGACGATCGCACCGCTGCGTGACGACGACTCGATTGCCGGGCTCATCGTTACGATTGAAGACGTTACCGAGCGACTGGATCGTGAACGCGAACTGGCAGCACGTTTGGCCCAGGGCGATGAAACGGCGCGGCTGAATGCTGCTGAAACACTGAGCGACGACGAATCATACGACGCGGCGCATTTGCTCGACGCGTTGAGTGACGACAGTTGGCAAGTTCGACGCGCTGCAGTCAAAGGAGTATCACAACGTGCCGCGCCCGAAGCGATCGCGGCGCTGTTAAGTTCAGTAGTCGAGAATCATCACAATCCTGCGCTGCTGAACAGCGCGCTTCAGGTGTTGGCTTCAAGCGAGGTCGATACTCTTTCGCCGTTGGTTGAACTGCTGAACGGACCCGATCCTGATCTGCGAATGCAATCAGCGTTAGCGTTAGGTGAACAGCGCGACGCTCGCGCGGTCGCAGCTTTGATCGAAGCGTTGCAGGACGAAGATACTAACGTGCAGTATCACGCGGTCGAAGCACTCGGAAAACTAAAAGCCACGGAATCAGTCGACGCACTCGCTGAGATCGCTGAATCGAAAGACTTCTTCCTTGCCTTCGCAGCACTCGACGCGCTCGCCAAGATCGGCGATCCAAAGATCGCTCCGAGAATAGTGCCGCTGCTGAATGACGATCTCCTGCGCGACCCTGCTGTCAACCTGTTGGGCCAACTCGGCGATGAAACCGCGGTCGCCCCGCTGACGGCGCTTTTGAACACTCCAACTGCGCCGACGGACGCGCTCGCAAACGCGCTCGCGACGCTCAGCGATCGATACGAAGCGCAATACCGCGAAGGCGCTTACATCGCGGATTTAACCAGCCGCGAAATCTCGCCCACCGGCGTTCAGAACTTACTGGACGCCTTAGAGACACCCGGTAAAGAAGACTTGCGCTCGATCGCGGTAGTCCTTGGTTGGCTGAAAGGATCGAGCGTAGACCGCGCGCTCACACGCCTGATGGGACGCGTCGATTTGCGTAACGAAATCATCGATGCGCTCGTGCGGCATGGCGCTGCGACTGTAGACCTGTTGATATCGCAGTTGATCGCCGAGGATCTGGAAGTTAGACGTTCCGCCACCGTGGCGCTCGGACGCATCGGCGACGCGAGTTCAGCGCCGGCCCTGATAGACGCGCTAAGCGATGAATCAATGGCCATCGACGCAGCGAACGCACTCGGCCAAATCGGAGATCCGCGAGCTGTCGACGGCCTGCTGAAATTGATCGGTAACAGCGACGCGTCGACCAGACAGGCGGCGGTCAGCGCGCTCAATTCGCTCGCGCTCACGTCCATGTCGGAACGTATCATTCCGCTTCTTCATGACTCAGATTCGAACGTTCGTGAATCGGCGGTCAAGATCGCTGGGTACTTTGGTTATCGAGACGCGGCCGGTGCTTTAGTTGATCTCAGCCGCGATCCTGACGAACGAGTCAGAACAGCGGCCATCGAGCACCTGCCGTTTATCGAAGATGAACGGGCTCTCGACGTTCTCCTTCAGGCACTGAAACAGGAAACACCGAGCGTCCGTGCGGCTGCGGCTCGTGCGTTGGGCAACATGGACGCTCCGCAAGCCGACGGTCAATTGATCGAAGCACTCTCCGACGACGACGTTTGGGTACGTTATTTCAGCGCGCGCGCACTCGGCCGCCGCCGGTCCGCGGATAGCGTCGCAGCTCTCGAAAAAGTGATTGAAGAGGAACAGTTTAACCACGTTCGCATTGCGGCCCTTGATTCGCTGGGACAAATCGGCGGCGGGCGTGTCGCAGGCATTGTTGCGGGGCTGGTTCAAGACGACGATCCGGACGTGGCGCACGCGGCCCAAGTGGCTTTAGGAAAGAGTGGGCAACGCGAGTAACTATGGGGCTTCGGACACAGAACCTGGCATTGCCCGAGGGCGCCGGCAACCTGATTCAGGCATTGATTCATGAGCGAACAGGAATGTTCTTTGACAACGGCAAGAGCGACCTTCTGTTGGACAAACTGTCGCCGCTGGTCGTTGACCGGGGTTTCACTTCGTATCTCGATTACTACTACTTGCTGAAATACGACGCCTCCGCACGCGTCGAATGGCAAAACGTAATGAACGCGCTCTCCGTGCAGGAGACGTACTTCTGGCGCGAGATCGATCAGGTGCGGGCGTTGGTCGGAACGTTAGTGCCGCAGTGGCACGCTCAAAAGAGCAGTTCGACGCTGCGGATCTGGAGCGCGGCATGCGCCACCGGTGAGGAACCATTGACGATTGCCATTGCCTTGAATGAGGCTGGCTGGTTTGAACGAGCGTCGATCGAGATCGTGGCGAGTGATGCCAGTTCCAAAGCGATCGAACGCGCACTCAATGGTGTTTATAAAGAACGCGCTTTTCGCAATTTGTCGGCTGAATTGCGCGAACGTTATTTCGCGCCGGAAGGCTCAGGTTGGCGAATCAGAAACGACATACATTCGCGCATCAAGTGGTCGGTTGTAAACCTGATGGAAGAGGA
>DATNJO010000568.1:0-3931 GCA_035603895.1 Pyrinomonadaceae bacterium | reverse complement strand
TCACACTGAATCAGACCAATTTCCTCATCTTCAGCAACACCAGCTTGTTCTACGGCTTTCTTAATCTCTTTCCACGTCATTGTGCTTCCTTCCGGATTTGAAACCCTATTCCAAATCCAGCTATACCAAACCTTCTTTGTCTTTTCCTGTTGGTCCAACAGGTCGCGCGATGCACACGATGTGCCTCATATCTCATATTGGCGAGACGGGTAGTCAGCCGCGCTGCTTCTAGCAAATCAATGACTGTGAGCAGCTTCGGCAAACAAATCGTCAGCAACAGAAGACTACGGCCACGGATATAAAAGGGGTGTAAAGAGTTCACAAAAAATTTGTAAGGTGACAGATTGAACAGACTCAAAACACTGAAGGTGTCCTTTCCACATCTGATGAGACTTCCCCGCAGTGCGCTAATTCCTTTTAACTGTTAAGCACTTGGCATAGGCGCCGACAACCTGCAGTGGCAAGATGAGGGATTAGGTTTAACCCGATGTCTCGCTACCACGACTCTGCTGAGGGTGTGCCGGAGGGTTTGCGCATCCCGAAGTGGTCCTGGCGCGGACTCGTCAGTGGCGAAGATCGTAGGTATTCCGGCAACACTGTTACCGGTGACGCTGTCCATCGGCGGCTATCAAAGAATCTGCTGGAGTTGATTCAAAATATGAGTTTGTTAGAAAGACCTCGCACTAGACTTGGGGGCTAAGATGGTGGTGGGGACGTGTTTATACCAGGCCAGCCGAAGCGATACCGTGGCGACCGCTAGGCGCGTAAATACTGGCTTGTATCGTTCCGTGAGATTAGGTAGCACCGCTATCACAGGAGTTAAATCCGTTGTGTCTGTTGGCTGCATCGCTAAAGGAGCTATTCTGAAATTTTTGGCGTCAGATTGACGCGACTGTAGGGCAACGGAGTAGGGATTTATCGCTGCGGATGATCCTTCGGACGGCTGCATTGTTGAATTTAGCTCAAGGAGTGAGTGAAACCAACTAAAACGCATTCGCAAGGCGAAGGTCAATAACTTAGACAAGACCAACGATTGCGATAAAGAGTGGGGATCCGGTCCAAAGCCAATTTGATTTAACCGGTTCCCAGGTTGCACCGTTACAATCTTTGGCCTTCCTATGTACATCGAATTCTAGCGAGATGTCGAACGGTAGATCAGCCTGGCGATTTGATCCGCTCAATGTCAGTTTCAGAAGCCACAATGTGTCGACAATCCGAGAAGCCGCCGGTAATCTCAGGACAAATGATAGTGTCTTAGTTTGCAAATATTCTCTCCGCCCTTGGTTTAGCCCCCAATCTGGTCCAAGCGATTCAAACCGAATACATACCCGCCCGCACAGACATCATCGAAACCAATACCTTCGGCGTCACCGGTTCGCGGTCTTTCTATTCAACGAAATGTCACTTCTTCGCGTCGTTCGGTTTTAGCTCGAACTGAAAACCGTGATCGCCCGGCAGCTTCGGCACTATCACCCAAAGCGCGTGCCAGGTTAATTCCTTACAGCGCGCGGCGGGTTTGTCGTAACTGATCTCCATCCGGTAGCGTTTTTCGTCAAAATCCTTGTAGACCTTTTGCGAAAGGCTAGGCGGTCGCGTGCAGTCGCCGGTGTTCACGTTGAACCCTGCCAGTGTGTATTTATCGAAATCTATCGCCAGGACCGCAAAAAGCGTCTTGCACTCGCGGCTCCTAACTTCGAGCGCGCTTTGCAGGAATTCATCCTTCATTAGTATCCACTGGCTCTGGCGGTCGAGAGGTAGGCACCCTTTCACGTCGATCTCGCGCGATTCGATCAGCTCCGGTTTGATCCCCGATGGCTGTTTCGGAAAATAAAAATCCTTGCCGTCCGCATTTACACCATGGATCCTGTCCACCAGCACTTCACGTATATTCAGCCCATAGCCCTCCGGTATCTTGTCGATCACCATCCATCCTTCACGCGAACCTCCAGCTCGGCAGCCGCCATAGACATTGTTGATTATCAGGAGATACTTTTTGTCTATATCGCTGCGAAATATCTTTGTGCGAAGGTGCATGTGGCAGTCGCCTCGTGCGCTATAGCCGATAAGCGTTTGCGTCTTATGATCGACATTGAGCGCGCGTACAGTCTCCGCGCATTTCGGATCCGCCAGTAGCGGTTTTAGCTTCTCCTCGTCGTAAATGCCGTCGCCCCGAATATAGCAACCGGTGCTGGGGCGCATTCGGAACAACACCGGCAGATGGTTTACGGGTTGTATCTCGACATATCCTGCAGGCAACTGCGCCTGAGCGGGACCGTCCGCCGAGAGAATGGCGGTCAACAGCGCGACAATCACAAAAGCTGCCTTCTTCATAAGATGGTAAATATCCTCCTGCTCCTAATCGCAGAAATCTTGCTCGTTCAAGGTCACGAAGAATCCGGTGCGGGAAAACCGTACGCCGGGGATCTGGACGAGGCTGTCGGGTAACTGGCAGTCCTACCGCGATCAACTTTTTATTGACGCCAACGACAAACTGCTCAGCTTTCTTTCAACAGTTGCGAGAAGGGTCTAGTCCGCATATTTGACCTGTTCGGAGGCGTGCGCGTGGGATTAAACATGGCGCTTCCTATACCTGACGGTTATGTAACTGAAACCGCCTTTCTCATCATAAAAAGATTCGACGCTGCCCCAATCATAATCATACGGATAACGATCGTTTCCTAGAACTTTACCCAGCCATGACTCATGAAACCGCTTACGCTGTATTTCTTTTTCTTTTGACCAGTCAGCCCACGAAGTTCCAAATCTTTTATCGTTAGCAAATAAATCAACACTGGTTAGATGTGAGCCATAAAAATTTAGCGTGAGAAGAAAAGAATCACCCATGATTTCCAGAGCTCCAGGACTGAAGGACCCGTAGGGTTCATTTCCCCCGTTAACGCGAGCGCCTGCTAGCGGAGAAGATAAATACTCCTCGCGTGTGAGAGCAGGATGTATGACGAAATCTACTTCGTCGACGGAGATAGCTCCTGTTTTGGTATCAATCATAAACGCATGCCTGGATTCACACGCAAAGCCGCCGAATGCTAAGCATCATGCGCGAGGGAACCCAAGTCCGCAGTGCGTGAGCGTCAGCGGCGACGGCATAGTGGATTACCTTGCGGCGAGTTTCACTTTTCTCTGCGTGTGTGGGCTGTTCCTTTCTCTAGTGCTGTAAGGCCGGTGTTCCCGCGGTATAGAGCTGCACGAGTTTCCGCGTAGAGAAGTCGTGCGCTGCTAAGAAGCCGAAGTGCTTGGGGAGGGCTTTCAACCCTACAAAGCTCCCACGGACCTTGAGTGGTTGGTAGGGCCACGCGGCAGTTTTTCCTGAGACAGCATTTTTGCAGATAGCAATTTCCAGGTGGAAGTTCCCTTCGAGTTCATCTGAGTCGGGGCGCGCGGTTGTGTGAAGATAGCCAACGGTTGGATCTGCAGGTCGACAGTTGAATTTCAACGGTCTGCCCCCGAGTTTTACCGGAAATGCTACATGTGTTTTAGGAGCGAGCCGTCCTTCGGCATCGGTCTCGATCAAAAGGTCCCAGCCGCCGTCGGCGCTTAGCTCGATATGATCCGGTGCTATCTTGCCGACTTGTGCGCCAGGACTTGCCTGATCGAACCGCGGTCCACGATCGTAACCCAGAATAGCGCCAGGGATCTCCCAAGGTGCGCGGCCCGAATTGAAGGTAGGCATCTCGACCTGAACCTCGAAGCCCCGGCCTCCGATTAGTCGCGGATTCTCCGACACACTCGGGCCGGTCGGCTTTTCCCTTTGCCGTCTCAACGCAACGAGACCGGCAAGCAGCAACGCCAGCGATATAATGAGCACCACTATCTTCTTGCCACGCATTTTTACGCAGTCCTTAGTACTGTTATGAACGATGCCTGGGCCAGATTCGATTGCCTGGTCTCTTTCGAAGAATGAAGCCGTCAAACG
>DATNJO010000567.1:0-8435 GCA_035603895.1 Pyrinomonadaceae bacterium | reverse complement strand
CAGCCCAGAAACTATGAAGCCGGGTCTCCCGAAGTCGATTTGAAAGATGGACAATGTCCACTGTAACGAGTTTGGCCTTTGCAGGTTGACTCAAAATCTGACTTAGAAGGGAGTACCCGGTGATGAAGATATTGGCATTGGATTTAGGGAAATACAAGACCGTGGGCTGTGCTTACGAAAGTGAGAGTGGGGCGCATCAGTTCAAGCGCGGGTGCACCACGCCCACGGGCTTGGCCAAAATGGTGCAGGAAGTAAAACCTGATCGAGTGGTGATTGAGGTTTGCTCGATTGCGGGTTGGGTGTGTGACCTGTTGTGGGGCATGGGTATCGAAGTGCAAGTGGCCAACACCAGTGACGACGCCTGGCGCTGGCGCAAAGTGAAGCAGAAAGACGATCGGCGCGATGCCTTGAAAGCGGCCCGCTTATCAGCGGTCAATCAGCTGCGCGAAGTTTACATACCGGCGCACGAAGTGCGGCAATGGCGAGCCTTAATCACTTATCGACAACAGATAATACGACGGCGCACGAAGATCAAGAATCACATTCGCGATCTGTTGCTGCGCGAAGGACAGCTCTTAGGGCGCGGCAGCAGTTGTTGGAGTCAGGTAGGGATAGCAGCGCTGGCCGCGCAGGCCCGGCCCTTCAGCGCCTGTGGGCCGGCGGAGTTATGGCGCGGTGAATTGCAGCTTGAACTGGAGCAGCTGAAAGAGATGCAGCGACAGGTGGCCACGGTGACGGCGCAGCTGGATAAGCTTGGAGCTGGGGATGCCCGGGTGCAACTGTTGCGCACCGTGCCGGGAGTGGGACCGAGATTGGCGGAAGCAATCGTCGCGCTGTTGGACCAGCCGCAGCGTTTCCGTAAAGCCAGTCAAGTGAGCGGCTATATTGGGATGGTGCCCAAAGCAATGGATTCGGGAGAAACGCAACGGCGTGGTCACATCACGCGACAAGGCAGTCGGCTGGTGCGTTCTTTATTGGTGGAAGTGGCTTGGGCCGGGCTGCGACACAATGCCTGGGTGCGCCAGACCTATCAACGACTGAGCGGGGGCAAGAAGGCGCGTAAGAAGATTGCAATCGTGGCCGTGGGCCGGAAACTGCTGGTGAAATGTTGGGCCATGTTGCGCGATAACCGGGCCTGGGATTGGCAACCGCAAATTACCTGAGCAGAGCGAGTAATCGCGGAAGTGAGGACCAGGGGGAAACGTACCCAAGCAACGCTGAGGTCGGGTCAGACTCGAGTGGGACAAGAGCAAGGTCGGAGACCAGATTGAGATGACGAGAAACTCGTAGGAACCCTGAGAGCAAAACTCGCAGCCCAGAATGAGACTCGTCGCACCGTTGAATGAGACCACACGTGAAAAGCTACGTTTGTTAGCCAACTGTGAAAACTCGAATAGAAGGGTGAACCAATCAGATCTCGAAATTCCTCTTGACACGACCCGGCTTCATAGAAGGGTTGTTTCAACCCTGGGTTAACTCATCCCCACCATAAGCAACGCCGAAGGTGTTGGCAAAAGTGCGTGCTTCACGTTCGCCAACGCTTTCAGCGTTGGTCTCGCTTCTTTGTTCTTTACCCAGGGTTGAAACAACCCTGGGCTGAAATTAGCGAACGCCTTCGGCGTATTCCCCAAACCCAAGCGGCCGGTGTATCCCCAGAATGAAAATCCCCAAGTTGCCTTCAGGACTACATCGTTGCCATACCAGCACCACATCGTTGCCGCACTAATACCACCACATCATTGCCGCACCGGCACTACATCGTTGCCGCACCAGCACCACGTTACCGCTGACCGATCTGTTCGGTGCCGAAGCTGCCGATGCCGTTCAGGCGGAAGCTGAAGACCACTCGATTCTCTTTGCGCAGACCCACGTTCCAGGACGAAAACTGCGTCGTCACGGCGCAGCAGTCCCAGCTATGACCCAGCGTAATCGTGGAGTTGATCAGCGAGCTGTCGCCCCGTCCGGGCCGTTTTTGAAAGTCGAAAAAGAACGACGCACCACCAAACAGTCCGCGCTCACGATTGCCAAGAAACACTGACGGGCTCCACTGCGAGCCACGCAAAGTGCCCGCCTCGAGCCCGAGCCCGCGCGAGTCCTGGAATCTCGCCAGGCTCGGAACAAGTTCGATCGCGCGTGTGTAATAGAAGCTCTGAAAAATCTGAACCAGCGAACGCGTTAGTCCAAACGTTGTGGAAAGCGATCTCATGCCGCCGCCGCGCGTGTCGAGATCGGAACGCACGTCTACAAACAGATTGCGCCGTGGACGATAACGCGCGTCGACATTGATCGGCGAGAAGCGTCGCGGCACGCCGCCGTAAACAAAACCCGAGAGCGTATTGATGGGATAAAACTGGTTGCGTTGACCCGGAATCAGTGCGCCACCGAAAAACGGATCAAAAAAGTATTTGCCGCGGACCGTGATCGTGAGTGCTTCGTAAGGTTGACTCGAAAGCAAAGGACGCTCGCGCCCGGGAGTTTCTTTCACAGGAACGTCGGCCACGTTTTCGGTCGAGCGGCGCGTGAAAAAACGGTTCGCGACGCCAAATTCGATCTCGTTCGTGTCGGCGATGGCGTCGACGTAGTCGAAACGAATGATCCGATTGAAGTCGTTGATGCCGGAAATTTTGCGATAGACCACGTAAGGCTCGATCACGTGACGAAACCAGAAACCGCCGTCACCGTGGCGAAAGTCTTTGGCAAACGCCGGCGGGCGAACATCGAGCTCAAACTCGCCATACGAGCGCGTGATGTTGCGGCTGAGCACATCGCGTGTCGCGGGATCGAGTGAGTTTGAATAAAACGTGACGCGGCCCGCGCCGGAAGCAGTGAGATTCCAACCCGCAAACGTGAGCGGCAGTTCAAAACGCGGATTCACATCGAGTCGCTGCACGATCGAAGGCGTGATGATCGGATTGCCGCCAACGTCAATAATGAACTGCGCCAGATCTTCAACCGTCTCTTTGCGACTCACACCTTCCGCAGCGCCGCTGAAAGAAAAATAAACCGGCAGCTTTTTCAGGAAGCTCACGATGGTAGGACGTTTGTCGATCGAGACACTCGGCAACTCCCGGATGCGAATGCGCGCGTTGGTTAGCGACGTGACCTGTCCTCGTGCGAGAAAGTTGAAGCTGTACTCGTCGTGATCCTTGTTGACGAAAACCTGCGAAGTCTCTTCCGGCGAGATCGCTTGTTGAATGTTGTCCGAGAAGACCTGGCGAAACGCGAGGTTGGAAGTGATGTTTACGTCCGCGGCCGCGATGAAACCGTTTTTAAAGTAATGCACGCCGTCGACGTAAATACTCGAACCGCCCTGATCGGGATGCGCTTCGTCCTCCTCTGGTCCAAAGATGCGATCTTTAACGGCGTAGAAACCGAAGTTCAGATAGGAACGTGAATTTGCGCGCGTGCGCAGGTCGCCGCCGAAGCCGAGTCCGCGTTGCGCGTAGATGTCGCTGCGAAAAGTGAAATCGGCTGAACGGCCGAGTGTCTGGTAGTACGCGGTTGAAAGTCGCGCACCTTTCGCGCCAGAGCCGCCAAACGACGGCGTCAGAAAACCCGAAGCGCGATCGCGCGGTTTGATCGAGACCGATGCGTATGGCAAGTAGAAAACGGGAATGTCTTTCAGTCGCAACTTCGGCGAATAGACGCGCACGCGATCGCCGGTTTTGATGCGCGCCTTGCTGGCTTGAAAACTCCACTTCGGTACGTCTTCGTCGCACGCCGTCACTTGTACGTTGGTCGCGACGATCGTATCGAGACTGACCCTCTCGACGCGATCGGCAGTGAAATAGATGCGCGTGCCGTCCTGCGTTTGATTCGTGAAACCGGTGGAGTCGACGAAATAACCGAGCTTGGTGCGGTAGTTCCACTCGGAACGCGAACCGGTGATACGTTGAATATCGGCCTGATCGAAAACGACGCTGCCTTCCGCGACGACACGGTTCTCTGCTTCGTAAACCGTTACTTTGTCGGCTTGCAAACGATACGTACCGATGCGCACGTCAACGTTCCCTTCATAAACAGCAACGCGGGCGTTCTCCGGTCCGGAACCCGATTGTTTGGTCGAAGTGACTTCGATCTGATCGGTGGCAGTGCCTTGCACCGGGTTTTGTGTCGAAGGACGACGTTGGACCGGCTGATCGGTCGTCAGCGGATTGACGTTCGGCGTGTCGGTGAGTGGATTGGTTACCTTGCGATCGACCGGATTAGTTTGCTGCGCAAGTGCAAATTGGCAGACAAAGAGCAGGAGCAGGTTTGCCAGCACAACGCGCAAAAGTGAGTGGAATCCTCCGGGGCTGCGGCCAGTTCAGTAAAGCGCGTGGATGCTAGCACGAATGAGCGCGATTACAGAAAACCGTTTTGAGTTCAGCCTTTAGGCTGCTCTTACACGGACAAGCTAAAGCTTGAACTCTAAACAAGCGCCCCGAACACTCGGTTGTTCTGTCTGCTATTATCCGCCGGTGCAAAAGCTGATGATCGTTGCTGGTGAGCCGTCAGGTGATGCCCACGCGGCGGCGCTGGTGAACGCCCTCCGGAAACAAGACCAACACCTGGAATGTTTCGGCGCGACCGGTCCAGTGATGCGCGCGGCAGGTGTGGAAACGGTTGTCGACTCCGACGAGCTCGCGATCATGGGCATTCTCGAAGTCACGCACGCGTTGCCAAAATTCCTCGCCGCCTTTCGCCAACTCAAACAAGCAGCGTTCGAACGATCGCCGGACGCGGTGGTGCTGGTTGACTGGCCCGAGTTCAACCTGCGACTGGCCACTGCGCTTCATCGCCGTGGCTTGAAAGTGATCTATTACATCAGCCCGCAGTTGTGGGCGTGGCGTCCGCGCCGCATCAACCGGATCAAGCGCGATATCGATCTGCTGTTGTCGATACTTCCTTTCGAAGCCGAATGGTTTCGCACCCGCGGTGTGGGCCACGTTGAATTTGTGGGTCATCCGCTGGCGGGTAAGGTGAAGGCGCGTTTCGATCGTGAAGAGTTTTGCCGCCAGCACGATTTGAATCCCGCGCAGCCGATCGTTTCGTTTCTGCCCGGCAGCCGGCGCAAAGAGTTACAACGCATGCTCCCGCCGATGCTCGAATCGATTGCGAAACTCACGAGCGTGCGTCCTGAGATTCAATGCGTGGTCGTCGTCGCGCCGAGCCGCACGATTGAAGAGACAAGAGAAATCATTTCGCGGCAGAACGGTGGGCCTTCGATCAAACTCATTCATCAACAAACGCGCGAAGCACTCGCCGCTTCCGACGCTGCCGCAATTGCCAGTGGCACGGCGACACTCGAAGCAGCACTGCTGGAAACGCCGATGGTTGTGGTCTACAAAGAATCAGCCATGAACTGGCACACGCTGGGACGTCTCATCACTGTTTCACATTACGGTTTGGTCAATTTAGTCGCCGGTAAAGAGATCGCGAAAGAGTTGATGCAAAACAATCTCACGGCAGAAAATCTTTCTAACGAACTTCTGAAGTTACTCGAACCTGCCAACAACAAAACCGCTCGCACGCAACTTGCTGAAGTGGCCCACAAGCTAGGCGAGACAGGCGCTTCCGAACGCGCTGCCGAGTTGATTCTCCAGTCGCTCGTGTAAACGGTCGGAGCGCGGGCGGCTCGCCCGCATCTTCCGTTAGCAAGCTCAGCCTGACAATGCGGGCGAGCCAACCGCGCTCCGAATCAGGCACTACGTTTTATGCTCTTGACATTTTTTAGAGAAGAACTATTATGCAGCGCCTGTTTTGACCACTCCCCAAACGTTCTAAAAACGTCTTCCCCAACCCACAAGATCTTTTAAGGAGACCCAGATGCGTACTTCTCTACTCAAAGTAGTCTCACTAATCGCAATAGCAACTGCCTCAGTATTCCTGTTCGTCAACATTGGTCAATCCGCAAGCTCTCCCCTAATCATCAGCGAGTTTCGTTTTCGTGGCCCAAACGGCGCCAACGATGAGTTCGTCGAAATCTACAACACCAGCGACGCGGAGCACGTCGTCACGTCCAGCGACGGCTCGACCGGTTATGCACTCGTCGCGGCAGATGGTGTGATTCGATTTGTCATTCCAAACGGAACGGTCATTCAGCCAGGCGGCCACTATTTAGGCGTCAACACGATCGGCTACTCGCTCGCTTTGTCTCCGGCTGGAGACGGGACTACCGCGACGGGCGACGCAACGTTCACCACCGACTTGCCGGATAACACCGGCGTCGCCTTATTCAATAATGCAACCCCTGCAAACTTTACGCTCGCGAATCGCTTCGACGCGGTTGGCTCGTCGAATGTAGCCAACACTCTCTATCGCGAAGGCGTAGGCTTTTCGGCGCTGATTCCGTTCAGCATCGATCACAGTTTCGTTCGTAAGGTTCCGACGAGCGGCACCGGCGCGGGTCTCCCCCAGGACAGCGACGACAACAACGCTGATTTTCTTTTCGTCGATACGAACGGCACCAGCGCGGGCGCGGGTCAACGTCTCGGCGCACCCGGCCCAGAAAATATGTCCGGTCCAACTACCCTCGGCATGAGCATCGGTAATGCGCGGCTCGATCCGACGCAGGCTGACGCGGATTCACCGAACGTTCATCGCGACTTCACGAGCGATCCGCCAAACAACTCCACGTTTGGCACGATCTCGATCCGCCGCACGTTCACAAACAACACTGAGACAAACATTACGCGTTTGCGTTTCCGCATTCTCGACATCTCGACGTTCCCTTCACCATCGAGCATCGCGGATCTGCGTCCGCGAACCTCAGTCGACACGAACGTAACGTTAACCGATTCATCCAACGTTCTGGTGCGAGGCACAGTGCTCGAGCAACCGCCGTCGCAACCAAACGGCGGCGGCTTCAACAGCGCCATGTCCGCGGGCAACGTCAGCGCCGCAACGCCACTCGCTCCCGGCGAGAGCATCAATCTCCAGTTCCTGCTGGGTATTCAGCAGACGGGTTGTTACAAACTCGCGCTCGTCGCCGAGTCTTTGCCTGGCGCGGGCAGTGAAGTCGTGGTTATCAGTGGCGACACTCAAGGCGGGACCGGAACCTGCGGTGCGCCAACTCCGACACCGGGCGGCACGTCGCTGGTGATCAGCGAGTTTCGTCTTCGTGGTCCAAACGGCGCGGCCGATGAGTTTGTCGAGATCTATAACAACAGCGACGACGCGGTTAACGTCGCCGCCAGCGATGGTTCAGGTGGTTATGCGCTAGCTGCTTCGGATGGAATCATTCGTTTCGTCATTCCAAACGGAACGATCATTCCGGGACGCGGTCACTACCTCGGCGTCAACGTCAGCGGCTATTCAATCGCTGCCTATCCGGCGGGCAACGGCAGCACGGCGACCGGAGACGCGAGCTTCAACACAAACATTAACGACAACGCCGGTATCGCTTTGTTCAAGACAACCAACTCCGGCAACTTCAATCTTGCGAACCGCCTCGACGCTGCCGGCTCTACCGCCGAGCCCGACTCGCTCTATCGCGAAGGCGCCGGTTATCCTTCGATCGTTCCCTTCAGCATCGACGCGAGTTTCACACGCAAGGTTCCCTCGACCGGCGGCGGCGCAGGCTTGCCGCAGGACACGAACGACAACAACGCTGACTTTCTATTCGTCGACACCAACGGCACGAGCGCAGGCGCGGGCCAACGTCTCGGCGCGCCCGGTCCGGAAAATATGTCAGCACCACGCACACGCCGAACTGACATCAGTCACGCCGTGCTCGACCCAGCGCAGGCTGCGACTGACTCGCCAAACGTCGGACGTGATTTCACGAGTGACCCGGCCAACAACTCAACGTTCGGCACACTCTCGATCCGGCGCACATTCACCAACAACACCGGCGGCAACATCACGCGGCTTCGTTTCCGCGTTATCGATCTAACAACCTTCCCGGCGCCGAGCGGAACAGCGGATCTGCGTCCGCGAACTTCCGGCGACACCAACGTCTCGTTGACTGGCGGCGGCACCGCACTCGTCAATGGCACCACGCTCGAACAACCACCAATCCAAGTCAACGGCGGCGGTTTCAACAGCAGTCTGTCAGCCGGCAGCGTTACTCCCGGACAACCGCTCCTGAGCGGCGGCAGTATCAACGTGCAGTTCTTGATGGGCCTACAGCAAACCGGCTGTTACCGTTTTGCGGTCATCACGGAATCGCTACCTTCGGGCGGCAGCAGTGTGTTTCTGATCTCCGGAAACACTGAAGGCGGCGCGGGCTCGTGCGGCGACCCGACACCATCGCCAACTCCGACTCCTGATCCGTCGCCATCTCCGTCGCCAACACCTGTCCCATCGCCAACTCCGACACCAACGCCCGGTGGAACCACGCTGATCATCAGCGAGTTTCGTTTGCGTGGTCCAAACGGAGCCAACGACGAGTTCGTCGAGATCTACAACAATGGCAACGACGGAGTGAACGTCGGCACCACCGACGGCTCGAC
>DATNJO010000566.1:0-3479 GCA_035603895.1 Pyrinomonadaceae bacterium | reverse complement strand
CGGAGGTTAAGAATGAGTCGAGCCGTGCAGTTGGCGAGACTGCTTTGTAACCGGGATCGATCGCGACCAGTTCGCGTTCGATGTCAGTTAGACCAAGGTCGGCAACGATTTGGTCGTCGGTAACGGCGGCGTCTTTCACTTTCTGAATAGCAGACCAAACGGTCTCGCAAATCTGGATGATGCGAGCGAAGTCTGTTTCGGTGACGAAGTGTGGACGCAGATAAGGTGAAAGCCGCCGGCCTCCGAAGATGAGTTTCGCGCGTTCCAGGCCCTGGTCGAGCATGGCGCGAGAATTTTCAGCTAAATCGTGGTCGGCGAGCAGGTCGTGATAGCGCGCGACAGCCTCTGGGAACATGGGCGCCTAGCGTAACACAAGCTTCGGACAAAATGCTTTCTTTGACAGGATTGCAGAATGAACAAGATGGGCTGTTTTCCTGAGGCAATCTTGTTAATTCTGTGAATCCTGTCGGGCAACCTCAGTTCCTGGTTGGTGGCGAAAGCTTGATTGTCAGCTTCTGTTTCGCTCGCATGACTTGCAGCGTCATCGGTGGCTTCAAAGCAGTGGCACGGTTCAAGGCGGAAATAGGCTTGCCGTCGATGGACTGAATAACGTCGCCGGGTTGCAGGCCGGCTTCGGCGGCAGGCGTGGCTGGTTCGACGTAAACAACGAGCAGACCGGCTGTGGTTCCGAGTTGTAAAGCAACTGCGGGTCTCAACGTGATGGTTTCGGCGCCTTGTTCGATTAGCGAGAGACCCTTGGCCAGCGGAAAGCTATTGCGAAAACCAAAACCAGCAGCCGGATCGAGAATACCGCTCAACTTCACGTTCAACGGCTCCGCGGCGGGTCGATCGGGACGCGCGACGGTGAAGAGCACCGAAGTGCTCGGACCGGCCTGGTCCAACCAGAACGTGAAATCGTCGGCGTTCTGAATTTCCTTGTCGTCAACCTTGAGAATCACGTCGCCAGCGCGCAGTGCGGCTTGAGCTGCGGGACTACCCGGAACGATCGACGTCAGCAAAATCCCGCGATGTTCTCCCGCCAGAACAGCGGCACGGTCAGCCGCCCAACCATGAACGACAAACTGATTGAGTTGTAGCGCCGCCACTGCCTCACCCTTAACGCCGAGCCACGGCCGCGGCACACTCGAACGACGTTCAAGCACACGTTGCGCAGCACGCCGAATCGACGCTGTCGGGAGAACGGTCGCGGAGTTTCCCAATAGTCCATCAACGATTCCGATGGTTTCGCCTGCTTCGTTAAGTGCTATACCACCGATGTTCGCCTGTGATAGCCGGGGAGCGATCACTCTTAAACGCGTGACTTCGCCCGTGGGCGCGGGCAGCAATTTCTGGATCTGCCCCTCGATGGATCCGATGCGCACATAAAGGTTGTTGTCCAGCAATGATTGTGGATTCGCGACCGGCTCGGGCCCGAAGAGCAGCACGTTCTCACCAACGACAACGGGTTCATCTTTAGCAGTGCCAAACGGAATCGAATTCTTTTCATCGAGCCGCAGGATGGAAAGACCGGTCGTGGCGTCGAAACCGACGTATTTAGCCGCCAATTGTTTGCCGTCTGGTCCAATCACCGACACGTCGGGCGGCGGCTCAGAAAGCCGGAACTTAAAATCCGGATATTGCGATTCACCAAACGAAGCCGGAAAGCCCGGCGGTGCAAACTCGAGGTTAGCCTCAGGCAACCACGCGGCGATAGTTTCACCATCGTCCATTGCGAGTCCGGCGATGACGTTGGTATGCACGTCATCCGTCAGGTTGAATCCCGACTCAAGGCTTGTAACTTGCACCTGCTGCTGGGATCGCAGCAGGGAGCGAAACATTTTCAGACCACTCAACCGATGCACGATCGTCACGACCTGGGGCGCTGGGCGTCCTTGAGTGACGTGTACCTGCGGCGCCGGCTTCTTCGGTGAAGGAGCCGGTGTTTGGGCCATTGTCAGCGAACCGCATAATGCCAGGGCCACGATGGTCGCCGCGAGTTTGATCATTCTGAAGAACATCTTACTTAAATCCGTTTACCATTCACCCTTTGGCGAAAATTGATTTGCAGTTGGCAGTACGCGTTGCGAACCGAAACTGACGGTCGGGAATGAAATCGTTCGCGCGTTGCCGCGGCCATCGTCGAGTGAAATCTTGACTGACTGCGACGAAGCCTCGATCGGAAACACTGGCGCGTTGTTGACGGCCGGGCGCGTGTTGCTTACGACATTCGCGCGCTCACTGCTGAAGTCAATCGAACTCACCGTTCGTTTGGGTGTGCTCGCAACCCGGCGGACTGATTTCCGCAACCTCGGCGTTTCGTTGTCGGCAACGACCGGAATCGGGTCGTGGTTCTGCGCCAAAGAGATCACGGGTCTTATATTAGCTTCTTCGCGCCGAACCGGCTCTTCCACCCGCGGTGGCGTAACGGCAACCGCCGGAGCTTGTGACTCATGCGAACGTTGCCAAACCACCACCGCGCCAACACCAAACACAACCAGCACCGCTGCCGTCGCAAGGCCCTTCACTGTAAAGGACCAAAAGTGAAAGCCCGGCGCCTCGGAATCAGCCGCCAACCGCGCGCGTAACCGGAAATCGAAATCCGCCGGAGCGCTTACCGTTCCGAGACTGCCGACGATCTGCCGCAGCTTCATCTGCTGCCGTTGAAAGTCGCGACAGTCGGGGCACGTTTGCAAGTGCCCGGCAGTAGCCGCGCTGAAGTCTTCGTTCAGCATCCGCTCCTCGAGCTCGCGGCGAACAGGTTCACATCGTTTATCTTTCATAATTACCTTTCACAAATAAGCCCGCATCTTCTCGCGCAGAAATCCACGCGCACGGCTGATCCTCGACTTCACTGTGCCTTCGCTCGTTTCCAGAATCGAAGCGATCTCGTCGTAGCTGCGGCCGTCAACGTCGCGCAAGATCAGCGGCGCGCGATATTTCTCTGGCAGCGTGCCGATTGCTCTTTGCACTGCGTTGCGGCGTTCCGCATCGACGAGTTCCGAGTCTTGCAATGGGCGGCCGTCGGGCGGATTCAGTTCCTGTGCTTCGCCGCCGTCGCTCGACTGGAAAAACCCGGTCAACGAAACGAGCTTGCGCCGTTTGCGTTTGCGCAGTTCGCTGATCGCCAGGTTGGTCGCGATGCGATAGATGTAAGTCGAGAATGCATAACTTCGTTGATAACGATCCCTCGCGCGATAGACCCTGACGAAGGTTTCCTGAGCCAGATCGACGGCGCCGTCGTAATCGCTGGTCATTCGATAGATGTAGCTCGTGATCTGGTTCCGGTAACGGCTGACTAACTCAGCGAAGGCGTCCTGGTCTCCGCTCCGGGTCGCTTCCAGCAAGGCATGATCGGAGGTCGTGTCCTCCAACGTCTCCTGTGGCAAGCTCGGCGCAAAGGCCAGGTCATCGATGGTAGTCAACGTGTTCATCAGGCAGGCAGGCTCGAAAACAATATGGCCGACGGAGTTGTGATTATA
>DATNJO010000565.1:0-3466 GCA_035603895.1 Pyrinomonadaceae bacterium | reverse complement strand
CATATTCATTACAACACAATCACTGGCAACATCATCGCTTGGGGTGACGGACCGGGTTGCGAACCATACCAACCCGGTCACGCCGTCATGGACACGCCAAAACGGCTTATCGATTCTACGCGTCACAAGGTTGATCCTGTGACTCGGTTGGTAGTCGATAAGACACAAGGCGACTTGATGGCGGCGCTTAGTATCGAGGTCGCCAGAGCCATTGAACGCGAGTTAGGTTTTACAGATCATTTTGTTGATCCGCCATCCGACCGTCCTAGAAAAGGGGCGTTCGCTCTGGATTGGAGGCCATACCGCGAAGCTCTCCGCCGTCTCTCCGATCTGCCGACGCCGGTTGACATGGTGAAGGCGTGGCCTGTCCGGCCGGACGGTGCGGATGCGATTGCGGAGTTGAGAGGGCGAATTCCCTAACGGATACTGATGGAGCAATCGCGATTTTCCCGTTCCACAACCTCGATCCGCTCGATCCCGCCGATTGCTGTGTCCATCCGGCCGGCGCGCATCATTTCATAGAGCGTCAAGGTGGGGGTGGCAGGATCGGATGACATGACCTCTGGCACACGCAAGCCCAGTGATGGCCATGCGCAAGCAATGATAGACTCTCCGCATTGGAGGTAGTTCGTGCGCGCTTCGTCCGCAGAACTATCCGCACACACGATGCCGCAGGCCGCAACTGTTTTTCCATCACGCGGCCGCGTGACGAATCCACCACTCATGCCGGGTTCGGCCGGAATAGATGTTGTAAAACACGGCCAGCGATAGTGCCGCAAGCCGCCGGGATAAACTCCCGTTACAACACCAATTCGAATACTGACTCCTCGCTTTATTTCGAGTGCATGCCCTCCACCAGAAGGGGCTGTTGGCGGCACACGCTCGTTGATGGTCATACCACTAAGTGACACCATATGGACACGTTCGCCGACCAACGGTACTTCTATATCGATGGGAACGGTGCTGGGTTGAAATCCAAGTAGTTCACCTTCCTGCGGAGTGACAACGCAACATGCAACATCAAGCGTATCATTATATCCAACATGACCGGCGTTCAGCATCTCAGCATGGTGCGATCCTGCCCAAACAAGCTTTAGTTTCTTCGGATCAAGAGTGAGCATCGGCACGCCGGACTTTACAAATAGCGCAGTGGGCGCGTGGCTTGTCCATGGCGTCTGCGCCCTTCCGACACCTTCCGTTAGGACATGTTTCGCTGTGATAACTAAAGCGGACTCAAGATTTCCAGCAATAATGAATCCAGTTCCCGCCAGCGATGCTTTCCGTCCCGGGCCGAAGGCCAAAAACGCAAGCAAGACAGGACGAAACTGATCAACCAAATGGGGGTTCTCGGTCGCAACCTCTACCCACCAGCGCTGCAAGTGGTCATCCGGAATAGGCATTCGTAACACACCCTTAAGTTCGGGCCGTCGGTTTTCTTAAAAGCGCGCGCGCAGAATTTGAAAAGCTGGATGCGTTGTCGTCACGGCGTTAATCCATCAATTTCACGACGCGTGATGGTCGCGTAAAGTCCTTCCATATCGTCATCCCATATTTTCATATTGCGAAGGGCAGTACGCACGTGATCCCAGCTTATTTCCTTCGGGAGCGAGTGGGATTTTTCACGGCCATAATCAAAAGCGGAACCTGCGGCGGCGTAGATTGCCGCCACGTCCAAAATGTATTCTTCTAGGTTAGTTTCCAGAATGATAGCGTTCTGGTCGGTTGTCTCGATTGCAAGCTCAATCTCGCGAATACGAGCGCGGCTGACTTGTAAGCGCGCTAACAACCAACGAACTATGGTCGTATCCAGGTCGTCGGAGTATTCGATAAAGTCTGCAAAAACCTGAATGGTTTCGGCCGGCATATCCGGTAAAGTTGGCTTGGCAGCATCTTTTGGCAATGCACCCTCTACGCATTCGTCCCATAAGTTTTGCAAAGCACGCGCTGTGAGTGAGCAGTATGAATTAATCTCACTAAGAGCTAGCGGTAGAACGGCTCTGAGCGCGGCGCGCTTTTGGAGCCGACGTTTTGCTTCGAGGTTGGCGCTCGCGCGCAAGGTCCGCGTTGTATTGTACCATGCGACCATTGCGGCGAGTACGGCGATGCATGAAGCTATAAGCGTCTGCCATTGCCGCGCCGTTTCAATCCACTCAGACGGAGCGGCCATAACCCTACCCTACAGCGTCTCTATACCATGTCGAGATTATCGGATCGGAAGCGACCAAAGATCGAAGTTGCAAACATTGAGCAATTTGTACAAGGCAATTCGATGCAGTAGTGATCAGTGTATCAATGATTTCTAGATTTTCGGCATCTTTTGGAGTGCCCTTCATTCCGTTTAGATGAAATCGACCCGGTCTTCCGCCGTATAGGTCCATCGTCTCGGGATAGCGCCCGTGAACGTAGTTGGAAAAAATTACGTAAACGTGCGACATCATATCGGACGTGGTTTTAGCCTGCGCGGTGCTGGTGAATTCTTCGAGATTTGCACCAATCGCGTCGTGAACGGTTTTTTGGTTTAGCTTAACGCGCTTGCGCTCGTCCGGTTGACCGCCTGTTCGACGGTCATCCTTGAAGAAGCTAGTCACGAAGTCAGCTGCCTTTCCAGTAGTCTCCGCTTGCTCATTTCGGTTAATCAACACGTACTCGACTTGGCTGGAATACTCAATCACGGTTCTAAGGAGCACTCCGATTTCCTGGACATGGCCGAAACGCGCCAAGTCGATTGATGCATTGATCGCGCTCACTATCCGGCAAGCGCGAAGCAAACAGAAGTGGCGATAATCAGGATTTATGAAACGGAAGCCACGTTCTGCTCCGTCCACACTGACAAAGAGTTTAGGGAGTTCAAATTGCGCACTGAGTCCGTGTACAAATCTTTCAAGCGGAACGGCTCTGCCTCTTAGACGTTCGATCTCGCTATCAAATGAACTCGGGATCAAGGCGGGTTCCTACAACGCATCGTCCGGCACGTCGCCGAACTTCTTAATCACCTTGGCATCGCTGAAATCGCCCGTAGCAGGGTCGCCAGTGCGAGAGAACGCTACCGCGCCAACATGCCCTGTCTTGCGCGACAACGCTTCCGCGCGCATCACGACGGCTACAGGATTGAGGCATTCCGTTGGCTCGCCGGTCGCAACGCCGTCATCGGCGGCGACGAATGGCAAGGCAACGTACGTGACCTCTGGCATGGCTCTTCACCCGCTGTAAGTCTTGAACCTTCCGTGTTTCAGTCCGCGCACGTATCCGCTCGATACTTCCGATTCCAAAAACTCATTTGCCACAATCAGTGCCTTAACGCATCGCGCGCGTTGCCGCCGCATGCCGCAATCGCCTGATCGGCCGCAGCTTCAAGCCACTCGGCGACCGGCTCTGAATCTGGCGCGGCGCTCTGCGGCATGGGGAGTTCCGGCTTGACTGAACGGCCTTGATGTTCTCATTCTGTTCTTATGGAGTCAAGCGCCCC
>DATNJO010000564.1:0-2457 GCA_035603895.1 Pyrinomonadaceae bacterium | reverse complement strand
TGATGAACACTTCGCGAGCAAGGAAACCATCAGTATGGCCCCAAACTAAACGCTCGTTCGCGCCCACCGTTGCATTCGTAACCTTCGCACAGATCGTCTCACCGAAATCGAAGTCAGTTTTCGGTGTCGAGCAATCTTCGGCAAAGGTGGCGATTGTTTCGAGTCCTGGTGCTTGCGGAACGAGAAGGCTAAAGAGTTTTGTGCCGGGCAGGCCAACCGGTTGCATAAGACTCCGGAGGAAACTGTTTTTTCCCGTCACTTCATTGTGTGCTGTCTGTGCTGAACGATCTTTCTGCGGCACTGCCGCGGCGTTTGGAGCCGCAGCAGGATTTCGGCCTTCCGGAGTTGAACTCATCGAACTCGAGCTCGAAACGGAGGTTAAGATCGCCAGACAGATGACCAGCACCGCGCCAACCGAGAATAACTTTCGGGTTGTCATCATGTCGGTCCTTTCACCTGAGGGAATCAGTCTCCGAAGACCTACTTTTGCAGAATGACGGTCAACGTCGCTCCATCACTCGTATTGCCGAGAAGTCGATTGTTCCCGGAGGAGCGCAGGTTGGCTTGCGGCGCCGCGCTGGAAATTGCGGTGGTGTTGCTCTCGAGTACCGAGCTCGAAAGGTTCATGATGCCCGTGGCTCCGACGCTGATAGCCGTCGGATTGTTGTTGATCATGCAGTTGTCGAAACTGCCGATTGGCGTCCCGGTGCCGGTGATGCTGACGCCAGCGACCGTACTGAAATTGATGACTGAGTTGCGAACACTCATAAAAGAGTTGTTGCCGATTAATAGACCAGTCGGCAGCCCTTCGAGGCGTATGTTGTCGAGCGTGCCACCGAGAAGGCCGCCGGACGATTGCACAGTGATTCCGGACACAGCGCAGTTTTTGATGTTGGTGTCCTTAACAAACAGGAGGCCGCTGCCGGTAAGGTTGGCGAAAATCCCGTGGCCGTTTCCGGCCGAGTTATTGCCAACTCCGGTAATCGTGCAGTTCTCGACGTGCAGCGCCTTGCCCGCGAGATAGCGAATGCCGTTGAGACCGTTACCCGCACCGTTAATCGAAATGTTGCGGATGTAGACTATGTCGTTCACGCCGGCATTGACGATGATGCCGGTCGTTGCGGCGGAGAGAATTCCGGCCAGTGTGCCGTCGCCATTAATAGTAATGGCTTTGGTAATCGTTACGACTCCAAAGCCACCGGGATCGAGTACGGAGATTTCACCGCTAGCCGCGGTTTTTGAAATCGCTCCCGCGAAAGTCTTACAGGGTGCGGTGCGGCTACATGGGTTCGCGTCGTCGCCGACGCCGGACACCCAGGTGCGTGTCGCTTGTGCGTTTGCTACCGAATGAATACCGAGGGTCAAGACAAAAAGCGCCATTAAATTCACAAGAAATCGGGCCTTGCTCATGATGAAGTCTCCTTAAGGGGTTGTGTAGAACCTGCCGTAACGGAACTGGCGGAAAGCGAGGGTTAAAAACGAGCGTGTCTATAACGCGTGATTACAATCTTGTTTCATGCAAGATCGCTTCGGATTGAAGGCGCAGTCTTATATTACAAGTCCGATTGCATGTCAACAAAATTACTAAGGCCCTTTCCCTCGATCTCATAACGCGTATTTGTTAACTTAAAAAGTACCAAGTGGTCCATTTTTCTTGAGAAATTCCTGGCGGAACTTTTGTCTAAGACACGAACAATCTTTGTAACCGGCGGCGCGGGCTTCATCGGATCGGCGTTTGTGCGCCTGTTACTTGAGGAATTGCCCGATTGCAGGGTCGTCAATTTTGACGTCCTTACGTACGCGGGAAACCTCGAAAACCTCGCCGGAATTGAGGAAACGCGCTACCGGTTCATCCGCGGGGACATTGCCGATGCTGGTATGGTGGCGACCGAACTCGAGCCCGGGACCGACGCGATCGTAAATTTCGCCGCCGAGTCGCATGTGGACCGCAGCATCGCTTCGGCCGACGATTTTCTACGGACCAACATAGTCGGCACGCAAACACTTCTCGACGTGGCCCGGCAAAAAGGCGTGGGCCGTTTTGTTCAGGTTTCGACTGACGAAGTGATGGGAAGTTTGCCGGAACAGGACGATGCGTTTTTTACAGAAGACTCGGCGTTTGCGCCAAACAGTCCGTATGCCGCTTCCAAGGCGGCGGCCGAACATCTCGTGCGTGCGGCCCATCACACGTTTGGGCTGGATACCGTAATCACGCGTTGCGGCAACAATTATGGACCGCGCCAGTTTCCAGAGAAGTTTTTGCCGCTCGCGATTGCGAATGCGCTGAACGGCCGGGAGATTCCGGTTTATGGCGACGGCTTGAACGTGCGCGACTGGATCTACGTGGAGGACCACTGCCGCGCGATTCTCGCCGCGCTTGAAAAGGGCGAATCGGGCAGTGTTTACAACATTGGCGCGCGAAATCCGCGACGTAATCTGGAAGTGGTTGAGTCGTTG
>DATNJO010000563.1:0-6248 GCA_035603895.1 Pyrinomonadaceae bacterium | reverse complement strand
GACGTAATTGATCGCGCCACGCGGAATGCCCGCTTCGTGCAACACCTCGACCAGCCGATAAGAACTGAGCGGTGCGAGCGACGCCGGTTTCAACACGACCGTGTTTCCGGAGACGAGTGCGGGCGCGAGTTTCCACGCGGGAATCGCACTGGGAAAGTTCCACGGCGTAATCAGCGCGACGGTGCCGAGTGGTTTGCGAATCGTGTAGCAGACGACGTTCTCGCGCTCGGATGGAACCTGGTAAGTGAATTGACGCGAACCCTCCCCACCGAAGTAACGAAAGATGTTGATGGCGCGTTTTACTTCGCCGATCGCTTCCGGCAGTGTTTTGCCTTCTTCGCGCGTCATCTCTTCGCCGAGTTGCGCGAGACGCGCTTCGAGAAGTTCGGCCGCTTTGAAGAGATACTCGCCGCGGCGTGTAGCGGGTAGTTCGGCCCACGCTGGTTGCGCAGCGGCCGCAGCCGCGCAGGCGTCGTTCACGTCGTCGGCGTTTGAGGCTTGAAACAAGCCAACAGTTTCGTCGATGTTGGCGGGATTGATGTTCGGAAAAGTCTTGCCGGATCTGCTTTCGGTCCACTCGCCATTGATGTAGTTTTTGAAAACCTGCATGTTCTTCTCCTAAGGTGCGATGGCGCTTTTGGCAGTGGACCAGGACGCGGTCGCTTGTAGCGCATCAAAGGCGCGGTCCAGCGGAAACGGCTCGCCCACGAGCTGCTCGAAAGGAAACTCCTCGCGGTTGCGCGAAAGAAATGCCAGCGCGGCGCGCGTGTGGCGCGGCTCGAAACCCCACGAGCCGGCGACGATCAATTGTTTTCTCGTGATTACGTGTGGATTTATAGGAATGCTGCCCGCGTTTCCGTAATGACCCAACACGAGGTAACGTCCGCCGTCGCGACAGAGTTCGAGTCCTTCCGGAACGGCAGGAGGAATCCCGACGCACTCCAACACGACATCAGCACCGAAGCCACCGGTGAGATCCAACACACGTGCGTTTCGTTCCTCGATCGAACTCTCGTCAATATCTATACAAACATCCGCGCCGAATCGATTCGCTATTTCCAACCGGTGCGGTGGACCACCAAACACGACGATCTGTGCCGCGCCGCTCGCTTTCGCCACTGCCAGCGACGCGAGCCCAACTGGTCCAGAACCCTGGATCACGACGTTGTCGCCCATGTTCACACGGATTCGCTCGATGCCGTGAAGCGACGTGGTCAACGCACAGCCCGCACCGACGACCGTTTCGGTAGGTAACTGATCGGGGATTTTGAAGATCGAAGTTCCCGGACGCAGGTAGATGTAATCCGCGTAACCGCCAAACAAATGCGGCGCGACACTGCAATCGTAAGAGATGCCGTAAGCCTTGCGTTTCAAACAACGCGTCGGTTCGGGTTTGACCCGGCAGTAATAACATTCGTTGCAGTTGATCGACGAACTCCACGTGATCCGATCGCCAACTGACAACGGCTTTCCAGACCAGTCCGCAAGGACGCCGCCGATCTCTTCAATGACGCCGACAGTTTCGTGTCCGAGAATTACGGGCAAGGGAATTGGAAGTTGTCCGTGCCAGAGGTGCACGTCGGTGCCGCAGATGCCTGCGAGTTTGACCTTTACGAGCGCGCCGCCGGGTTCGATTGATTGGGGCAGGGGAAACTCTTTGAGTTCGAGCGGAGCTTCGAAGTTTGTCAGTACAGCAGCACGAGACGTTTTCACGGCTCGAACATATACCACAAAACGTCGAAGCTAGACGAAGACACAGAATAAGTTAGACAGGATTTCAGAATTAACAGGATTCGAAATCCTGTAAATCCTGTAATCCTGTCTGTTTGTTTTAGTGGCGCTTGAAGTACTACCTCTTATTGTGAGTCTGGCAAGACCGGTGCCCGAAGTGCTTGCCGGTATACGTCTTGCCTAATCAAGTCGAGTGAAGTTGTGGCTGTGTGCTAGTGGTACGGACACGCGCGGCCGCGTTTTGATTTCGTGCAAGCGTAAGAGAAAGGAAGTAAGCAGTGCCAGAGAAGGAAACGATCAAGCGAGCCAGGCAAGACAAACGTGAAGGAAAAGCGCCGAGCACGCAGGCGGGCGAATTTGTGCGTGAAGAGATCGAGCACATTCGTGAGGGCAAGCACGGCGCGCGTTCGACGAAACAGGCGATTGCGATCGGATTGTCGAAAGCGCGGCGCGCGGGTGTTGAATTGCCGCCCTCGAAAACTGCTTCGAAGGAAACGCGCGAGCAGGCCAAGCGCGATCTTCGTAAAGCAGGCAAGAAGACCAAGTCGACTAAACGTTCGCGCGCTACGTTGAAGGCTTTGAAGAAGGAACCACGCAGCGTTGTGTCGAAGAAAGCGCTGTCGAAACAAGCGCGTAGTGCGGCGAAGCGGAGACGCAGGGGTAGTTCATCAAAAACGGCTTAGACAGGATTACAAAATTGACAGAATGCTTAGCGAGGTGAAGGCATCCTCACTCGCGGGAGCGCTGCTTCCATTGCCACAACCCGCCGGTGACGTCGGTTGGCAATCTGTGTCCTAACTGCCGCGCCAACATGCAGAGTTGTCCACGGTGGTGTGCCTCGTGGGCCACGAAGTAGCTGAGGAAGTGAACGAGGTCTGTCGGGAAGTTTTGCCACGCTGCCGGCGGGATCGCGCCGCCACGCGCCACGCCGAGTTCTATCAACGCAACCATACCCTTGCTACTGCGTGCGAGCGCGCGCACCAATTCCGCAGGTCGAACTACACGAGCATTGACTGTTTTAGGAACCACGACGCCATGGCGCCCGCCGATCATCTTGATCCACGCACACCGCGAGTTGTGAAGGTGCGCGGCGATAGCCCGAACAGTCCGACGCGGCGAACCGGGAATAGTCATCGACCACATCTCAAGCGGCAGGTTTTCGATGAGATAAGTCGTGACGCGATTGTTCGTCCGCCACGCATCGATCAGAGCCCGAGCGTGTTCTTTCTCGCCGTCTGACATTACTCAAGAATCTAATTAGGAACGTTTGCGTGGCCGGGCAGGAGTCCGTTTTTCGAGCAAGTCTTTGTGTCTCGAATGTATCATGTAGTTCAATGCCTGGTGGGACATTCCGAGACTGCGAGCAGCATGAGTAATACTTCCCTGAGCTCCATCGAGTGCATTCTGGATTAGATCGTGCTCGAGTGATTTTCTTTCCGCGATGAGTTTCCGCCCGGATATTGGTATGTCATTCTCAACTACAACCAGGCGATCCCCCAGTTCCTGAAAGACAATCAGCGTGACTTCCGCCGCGCGCTGTATGGAACCGATCTGTTTAGCTAGATCGATAGCGCGCCGGAAAGTGGCAAGCGACGCGCTGTAATATCCAAGCCGCGCCAAAGCGATACCATGCGTCGTTAGCGATTCCGCCAACAATGATTGTCGATCGCTGTTCTCCAGAATACGGACCGAACTACGCGCAACTTTCTCCGCCTCAGCCCCTCGTCCCTCTGCCAGAAACACGCGAGCACGAGTTTCATCAGCTTGCGCTGCGGCGCACTTGTCTCCGAGGTTGGCAAAAATCCGCCGCGCGCGATCCAGGTGTTCGTGTGCTTCGTCACAATGGTTTACTTTGAAGTAGAGAAAGCCGAGATTGTTCTCGACGTTCGCGCGAAAGCGGTGGTGCTCAGCTTCTTCAAAGTGAAAACTTGCGGCCGCGTACTCGATTAAAGCGCGATCCAGATAATCCGTTGGTCCTTGCAAGCCCCAAAGGTTCTCCAGCACATCTCCGAGAGCCTGGTAGTAGCAACCTTTGAGAGTGTGGCTGTTGATTCTTTCAAATAGCGGCGCATTCTTGGTGAGAATACGTAAGGCTTTGGAGAGATTTGCAGCCCTGCGTTCCACTATCGCCAGTCGCAGCACTGCTTTTGCCTTTAACTCGCAATCCAGGGACAGTCGCGAGAGCGCAGCTTTGAGAAGGTCGCGTGCTTCATTGAACTCACCGGTGCGCCAATAGCACAGAGCCAGTTCGGTCTGGGCTTCTGCGATCTTTTTGCGGTAACCTTGCGCCTCAAAGAGCGTGAGACTTTCGCTGATTAGGTTCTTCGCCTGCTCTTGCGCATCTGCGATTTGATTGTTAAAGCCGATATAGCCGGTCAGCACCCCCGCTCGCATCAGGACTTCGGCGGCAATGCCTTGGTGCAGGTCCGTAAGTATTGGACGCTCGCCAAGATACGGCCATAGCCCGCTAAGTACTTCTCGTGCTTGCTGATATTCGCCTTTGTTTTCGAGTTCCTTAGCGAGGTCGCAGCATAGCTCCGCCTGGCCTCCCACATTGAGGTTCGGATTTAGCAGAAGTGAGGTACCTAATGTCATGAGAACGCAAGAAAACTACCGAGAGCAGCGAATCTAACAAACTTCCCCCTTCTCTTGCAAGAAAAACTATAGTGGTCTAGGTTGATGTAAAATTTTTACATGACTCTTTAGGAGGCACCGAAACCCGTGAAAACGTTACGCCGAACATGCACCGTCACAATCCTCTGTATGGCCGTTGCCGTGTCCGCGTTGGCTGGTCAAATAGACTCAACTGGCTTTGCGGCACCACCACCGCCGCCGGCACCGTCACTCTTGCCAACCGTAATTCTGACCATTATTGGCTTGATTCGATAGGGAATTACCTATCGGCTGGGAGGCATTAGCTCGCGCTTGCGGGCGGGCCGAAGTGTGTTTTGGGTGAATCTTTTTGAAGCGAACCTGTATCACGATTTACTTTCGTTGACAGTCTTTGCACCTGCAGGCTAAGCTGTTATCCCGTGAATCAGACGGGCGACAATCCCCAAAACATCCCCAAACACACAACAGTCGCCATCATCCCCGCTCGTTTCGCTTCTACTCGGTTACCCGGAAAAGCGTTGATCGAGCTCGGTGGAAAGCCGATGGTCTGTTGGGTGGCTGAGCGTGCGCTTGCTGCGCGAAATGTGGATCGAGTGATTGTGGCTACGGATAGTGAAGAGATCGCGAATGCGGTGCGACCGAGAGGAATTGAAGTGGCGCTGACGAGCGAGCACCACACGAGTGGCACGGATCGTGTGGCGGAGGTTGCAGCGAAGATTCCGGAGGCGGAGATCATTGTAAACGTGCAAGGCGATGAGCCTTTGATCTCACCGCAGACGATTGAAAAAGCAGTCGATGTGATGGCTGCGGAAATAAGTAAACCAAGTGGTGCAGGGATCGTTACCACTTGGGAACCGATCGAATCGAATGACGACCTGCTCGATCCCGATCTGGTAAAAGTTGTAGTTGACGACGATGATAATGCCGTCTACTTTTCGAGATCGCCGATCCCTTTTCCGCGCGATGCCGTCAAACGACACGGCTCGCCTGATGTCGCTCTTGCAGCGGAACCGGAGCTATTGAAACTTTTTCGCAAGCACACGGGTTTATATGTCTACCGGCGCGACGTCTTGCTCGAGTTTACCAAGTGGCCGCAAACGCAACTCGAACGCGTCGAAGCACTCGAACAACTGCGCGCCCTCGCGCACGGCGTCAAGATTAAAGTAGTCGAAGCGTGTACTGTCTCGACCGGCGTCGACACGCAAGCAGATCTCGATAAAGTAAGAGCACAGTTTTTGCAAAACGTATGAGCGACTGGATCGGACTAGCAATAATCGGCTTCCTCGTTTTGTGCGGGCTGTTTGGTCTGTCGCAACTCAGCAAGCCTTACGACGTTTCGACCGAGGAATTTGAACGGCGCGCACAGGAAGGACCAGGTTTGCTGGGCGCGAGTTTGGTCGGATTACAGAAGGCGCTCGATCCATCGAAGGAAAAATCAGTCGAAGTCCTGGAAGACTTGAAGCGAGGCCGTTACGACGGCGAGCAGGGATCCGGCGAGCCACCCGAAGCGGGATCGCCAACTAACGAAGACGAAAACTCCCAACAGGAAAAACCGAATGCCTAAATACATCTTCGTCACTGGTGGTGTGGTTTCGAGTCTGGGCAAGGGCCTCGCGGCTTCTTCGATCGGCTGTCTGCTCGAGGGTCGTGGGCTTCAAGTGGCCCTCATCAAACTCGATCCTTACATCAACGTCGATCCCGGCACGATGTCGCCATTCCAGCACGGCGAAGTCTTCGTTACCGACGACGGCGCTGAAACAGATCTCGACCTGGGCCATTACGAACGTTTCACGCACGCGCAACTCTCGCAAGCAAACAACTGGACCACCGGACGCATTTATCTTTCAGTCATCGAAAAGGAACGTCGGGGCGATTACCTCGGCAAAACGATCCAGGTGATTCCG
>DATNJO010000562.1:0-2810 GCA_035603895.1 Pyrinomonadaceae bacterium | reverse complement strand
CGGCCCTGATTGGCATTTGCTTCTTTTACTGGCGCCGGCGGAAGTCACGATAGACGTTGCCGCGCGGCTTCGTACAAAAGGATTCCCGCCGCGACTGACACATTGAGGCTTTCAACCTCGCCCTGCATCGGAATACTCACTGTCTGATCCGTCGCCTGCAACTCTTCATCGCTCAAGCCGGTCGACTCTGGTCCAAGCACGAGTGCACTCGCGCGCTTCCAGTCCCAATCCGTGTGGTTCATCGTTGCACCGGCGGCGGTACCAACCATGTTAATTTTTTTCTTCCGGCACCACGCAACAGCTTCCCCAAAATCTGTATTTCTCCAGATAGGCAAACGGAAAGCTGAACCCATTGCCCCGCGCAGCGACTTCGGTGAAAACGGATCGCTCGTGTTTCGAGTCGTGATGATGCCGGTCGCGCCGGCCGCTTCGGCCGTTCGCAGAATCGCGCCGACGTTTACTGGATTGTTGAGCTGGTGCAGCACGACGAGCAGTGAATTTGTAGTCAGGCTCGCGGCGAGTCGTTGTTCGGAAGCCTCGGGCCGCTGCGCCAGCACGACGATTCCTTGCGGCGTCTTGGTGTAAGAGATCGACTCGAGTAACTTTTCGCTAACCGTACCCACGTGGCTTGCTGCTCGCGACAGCTCCGCGAAAGCGGCGGCGCCTTTCTCTTTACGTACTACCTCTTCCGAAGCGATGACCGCATCGAGCTCGAGCTTCGATCGCAGCGCCTCGCCACACAGCCGCAACCCTTCGACAAAGATCATCTCGTCGACTTTGCCATCGCGCACGGCGCGCGCCTGGCGGAGCAGGGAATTGTCGCGGCTGGTAATGTGCATCAACGTTCGACTTCCACCCAGATGGGCCAGTGATCCGAAACCTGCAATGGACGCGCGACGCCCCAACGCACGAACCTGAGCCCACGCGCAAAGATCCAGTCCGCGTGCATGCGGAGTCCTGCGCCGCGCCACGTCGCCGTGCCCGTTGGAATCGGCGTCGTGTAACCGCGCGATTCGAGAAAACTGCGCGTCTCGAGACATTTTTCACGCGACAAGGTATTGAAGTCGCCCATGATGATCGTTGGACCATTTACCGCGTCCGCCTGATCGGCGATCACTTCGAGTTGGGCCAATTGACCGTCGGACGCTGCGTGCGGATCGACGTGCGCGTTGAAAATGCGAATCTGCGAAATCGTCGCGGCCATCGCCAGGCGCGGCCGCCACGGGCATTCCTGCCACGGCAGATCGATCCGCGTGACGTCGCTCAACGGGAAGCGGCTCAGCAACGCAACACCCGTATCGCCGGCATCGTGTAGATCTATTGGCTCTTCAAAGTCGAGCCACCATTGTCGTTGTACCGGTTTGATGCCGCGCGGAATTCCGGCCGGCGCGTGAACCCAATTCATGTCGAGTTGCGCTGCTAGTTCCTGAGCGACGTGATGACCGCCAGTGCGAACGGTTCGTTTGTCTGCTTCCTGCAAAGCGAGAATATCGACGGGGGGGAGAAGTTTGCCGCTCGCGAAGATGCGTGCGGCGTCGGCGATCAGTTGGCCGACGTGCTGCGGGCGGCGGCGCAAATTCATCAGTCCGAGTTTACGTCGCAAGCCGCCGGAGATGAGATAAGGGCCGCGCGCATAACGAATGTTGTATGATGCGACAATGAGACGGTCGGGCGTGTGATCGCTCGGGTGATGATTGGTCTGTGGGCCGAACTCCAGTTTTTCGGCATCGGTAAGCGGGGGAATCGCGATGTCTATTGTGGCAGTTGTTGACGACATGTTCTTCGCGTCGAAGATTCGCGCCGTGGCGGAGGCGGTGGGAGTGGAAATCAGTTTTCCGCGGACGAAAGAATCGTTAATTGAGAAGGCGCGACAAGCGGATTTGGTAATCGTTGATTTACACAGTCAAAGATTTGATCCTCTAAGTTTACCGGCAGACTTGAGCGGCGCACGTTTACTCGGCTTCTTTTCGCATGTGGAAGTTGAACTACAACGACAAGCAGTGGCAGCCGGTTACGATCGCGTGATCGCGCGATCCGTCTTCGCGCGCGACCTGGCACAAATCCTGTCTAACTAACCGCAGCGGGAGCGATCACCTCGTGGATCGATCGAGCTTCGTTCACCAACTCTTCATACTGCTCGAGCGTTAACGCCTGTGCGCCATCGGACAGTGCGTGTTCCGGTTGGTCGTGAACCTCGACTATCAAACCGTCTGCGCCAACAGCTACGCCGGCGCGTGCGAGCGGCGTGACCATGAAGTTCTTTCCGGTGCCGTGTGACGGATCGACGATCACCGGCAGGTGCGAGATTCGTCTGACCGCGGGAATGGCCGCCAGGTCCATCGTGTTGCGCGTGTGCTGCGCAAACGTGCGAATGCCTCGTTCGCAAAGCACGACCTGATAATTGCCCTCCGCCATTATGTACTCGGCAGCGAGCAGCCACTCGTCGAGCGTAGCCGAGAGACCGCGCTTCAAAAGAATCGGAATCCGCGCTCTGCCGGCGCGTTTCAGTAACGAAAAATTCTGCATGTTACGCGCGCCGAGCTGAATCATGTCGCCGTAACGTTCGACGAGATCCACGCCTGCTTCGTCGAGTGCTTCCGTGACGATCTTGAGGCCGTAAGCTTCGCGTACGTCGGCGAGTATTTTCAGTCCTTCTTCGCCCAGACCCTGAAACGCATAAGGCGACGTGCGTGGTTTGTACGCGCCGCCGCGGAAAAAACGCGCGCCACTGCGCCGCACTGCCTCGGCGATAGCAAACGCCTGCGCACGGCTTTCGATGGCACAGGGACCGGCGATGATCGCCAACTCGT
>DATNJO010000561.1:0-9585 GCA_035603895.1 Pyrinomonadaceae bacterium | reverse complement strand
GGGAAGAGCAGCGCCGCCAACAGGATTAGGCACCACATCATTCCGACGATGATAGGCCACTACAAAAACTCGATCAAATGCTAGGGCTCGATCAAATCGAGCATCGAGGTCTCATCTCGCGGCGGCTTCTCGGATTGTATTGGCGGCGGGGCGCCGGCCAGGTCGGAAATCTTTAGTAACAGGTTGTTCTGATTAGTCGCATACGGCAATGCACCTTCGATACTCACGACCCCGTCGCGGATGAAGTGCTCAATGACGGTGTCAAACGTCTGCATTCCGTCCTGATCGCCCTGCTCCATCGCGTCGATCAGTGACTTCCCTTCCGATTCACCTTTCTCTATGTACTCGCGTGTGCGCATCGTCGCTTTCAAAATCTCTATGGCCGCTATGCGTCCTTTGCCGTCGCCGAGCGGAATCAGGCGTTGGGAAATGATGAAGCGAAACGACTGTGCGATGCGCGTGCGAATCACTTTCTCTTCGTTCTTCGGAAACACGCCGATAATTCGGTCTACTGTTTTCGACGCGTCGATCGTGTGCAATGTTGAAAGAACCAAGTGACCGGTTTCCGCTGCTTCGAGAGCGACTTCAATCGTCTCGCGGTCGCGCATCTCGCCGACGAGAATCACTTTCGGCGCCTGACGCAGCGCAGCGCGCAGCGCAACAGCAAAACTCGGCGTGTCGGAATGAAGCTCGCGCTGGTGAATCGTGGAATTTTTGTGCGTGTGGAGAAACTCGATCGGATCCTCGATAGTCACGATGTGATAGTGATGCGTCTCGTTGATCAGGTCGATGATCGCGGCGAGAGTCGAACTCTTGCCGCTGCCGGTCGGGCCGGTAACCAGCACAATCCCGTTCTTGATGTCGACAATGTCTTTTAGTTGGTCGGGAAGATTAAAGTCGCTGAACTGCGGCGGACGCATCGGAATCACGCGCATCACGATCGCGTGCGTGCCGCGTTGTTTGAAGATATTGACGCGAAAACGCGCGTCGCCAGGCACACTAAAAGACAAGTCGGCCGACCCCGTCTTTTCCAAACTATCGAGCGGCGTTTGTTGACCACCGATAATCAGTTTTGAAATCCCCGCAGTGTGCGCGGGCGTCAGCTTTTCCAGACCGGCGATACGAACCGGCACCAACTTTCCGGCAAGTTCGATTTGCGGCGGGCGTCCGGGACTGAAAATCAGGTCGCTGACTTTGCTGGACGCAGCCAGCATCTCCCGCAGAATGGCGATGAAATTTAATGGTGGCGGAGCCGGCGGCGGGCTGGTTACGTTTGGTTGTTGGCTGCTCATTTGATTTCGGAACTTTTCACTATGCTCGCGCGTCAAAGAATTGCGATTTAGAACAAACTACTTTGGTGGTACGTACATCAAAGTCGACGTTAGAACAGGAACGCGGTAAGCAAAAATTTGGGCCGCGTGCCTGAATTCAGAAGAAAGGCGCTAGACACATGGCAACGTACAGAGATCCTGTTACATGCTTTGCACCACTTGAAGTAATCGAGCGCCTGCTGGAAATTCGTGTTGAAGCGGGTTACTCGCCTGCCGTATATCTTCTTTCCCCCGATGATTTGGCAGACTATCTCGATGCGTATGGCTTCGATGTGTATGCTTTATCGGAGGCCGAAGCTGAGTTTCACTTTGGCGATTACCGAGCTCCACTAGCACCGGGCGGAGATCACGCCCATTGCTCGCTGACCGCACACTAGAATCACAAATCGTCGTTTGGAGTTCAAGCTTTAGCTTGCGCTTGAACTTCAAACGGCAACCTTCCGCAGCAGCCTAAAGGCCGAACTGAAAAACACCCTCATTTCAGCGCTTTGATAATAAAGAACGTAACGTCGTCGGTCGCACCCTTATTGTCCGTCCACTCCAAAACCGCCATTTGTAAACTCGCAATCATCTCGCGCGCCGGCCGGTCGTAAATTTCTTTCACTGCCTGCGCGAGCCGTTCACGCCCAAACTCTTCGCCCGACGGACTCGACGCCTCCGTGGCCCCGTCAGTGTAAAGCACCAGCACATCGCCGGGCTCAAATTCGAGGTAATACTCGTGATACCGGGTCTCGCGAAACATTCCGAGCGGTTGTTCACCTTTGTCGATGTAGCGCGAAGTGCCCGCGGCGTTCACAAGCAACGCCGGATTGTGACCGGCATTCGAATACGCAAGCGTACCTTTCGAAGCGTCGAGAATGCCGTAGAACGCCGTGACGAATTGATTGCGCTCGATCGACTCCCACAGAAGCTCGTTCACCTTCGACATCGAGATGTGCGTGGCATAACCGATGTGCGACGCCGCTCGCAAACTCGCGCGCAGAAACGCCATCAGAATCGCAGCCGGAACGCCTTTGCCCGACACATCCGCGATGACGATGGCGATCTGGTCTGCAAAGACTTTTACCCAGTCGTAGTAATCGCCCGAGACTTCTTCGGTGGGAAAGTTGTAGGCGCTGATATCGTAGCCCGCGATTTCCGGGTCGTGCGGCGGCAATAGTGCCAACTGCACCTGACGCGCGACTTCGAGTTGGCCCTCGAGCCGTTTCTTCTCGATCAACTGCTCGTGCAGCATCACTTTTTCAATGATGATGGCTACTTGCGACGCAAGCATCATCAACACTTCGAGATCGTCCTCGGAATAAGCGTTGAACTGATCGCTTTCGAGATCGAAGACACCGATAACTTCGTCATTCGAGATAATCGGCGCAACCATCTCCGAGCGTGTCTTGTCGCGTGCGTTGATGTAGATAGGATCAGCCCGTACGTCAGGGGAAATGATCGGAGTCGCGCTCAAGGCGACACTGCCGATGAATCCCTCACCCAACTTGAGATGCAAGTCCTGGAGTTCGTCGATGTCGTAGCCGCGCACGGCTTCGGATTTGAACTCACACGGTTCTTCGCCTTCGGGAACCAGTTCCTTGTCGCGGCACTGGATGACGAAAATACCGGCAGCATCGTAGGGAATTAACGAGTCGAGCGTGTCCATCACCAGGTTGAGGACTTCCTGGAGATCCAAAGAACGGCTAATTCGCTTCGTAATATCGAGCAGCATCCGCAGCTTGTCGATCGTGCTCAGCTCCGGCACTGCCTCTTTCAATCGTTCCCTCATCTGCAAACTATTCTAACGCAACATCCTTAAACTCCCGCCAAAGGTGAGTAACTTTCATTCGATACTCAACCAGTTCGCGGCTCACGCGAAAGTGTACCCCAATTTCGCGTGAAGTCTTGCCTTGCAGCAGGAGTCTTTTCAGGGTGGCGTAAGGCACCAGCGCCGCGGCGCCGACGCCGTAGGCTTCTTCTTCGTCGCTTTGACGGTAATCACGATTCATCACTTTGCCGCGCTCGTCTTTAGTCACGACAGACAGACGGTTCGGTTGATGGGCCAGGAAAACGTGGCAGATCTCTTCCATCAACGTCGCTTTGGTGCGGGCGGCGCCGTGATTGGGATTGAGAATGACGAGTTTCATGCCGTCGGGCAGCGTGCAGGCGCCGCCGGACCATGCTTCCGACGCTGGTCCAAGCAGATGTTGGCGCGCGCGTTCGCTGAGTCCTTTTAGCTGTTCGAATTCGACGACCATGAGGTTCGCAAACTGCGCGAGATCGAAAGGATTGAGAGACACCTCTGGTCTAACGCGGGCAAAATCGCGCAAGGCCATGGCCTTCAGTTCGAAGTTACGCCACTTCTCGCCTGGAGGTAGAGGACCGAGTAACACCGGAGGTCAACGCCGCTTCTTCGCGGACTTATCAAAATTTTGACTGAGCTGGCGGTGCTGCGCGTAGGCGACACGAAAGAGTTCGGAGAGCGCAGATGCGGTTTCGGGCGAGAGATTACGATCGGCACGAAGATGTGCCTCGACAATCTCCGGCACGGGTTCCTGCGGGTAATAGACTACCGGCGGCGTCGATTCATCGTCTGATGAGCGCGCGCTGAGAATTCGTTCTACCGGAACTTCGAGCCACGCGGTGAGTCGCGCGATATTGTCGGCGTCTGGTTTGCCGGTTCCGTTTTCGATTCGTGAGAGTGTGGAAGCAGAGACTGAAGTTTTATCGGCGACATCGCGGAGGCTAAGGCCGAGTTCTTCACGCCGCCGGCGCACCGCGCGTCCCAACTCTTCGGTGTTTACGAGTGCTTTGGCAGGTCGATTGGTGCGTTTCATGGGAGCGAACGTATCACAGAGCGGTTTTAGAGGCAAGACTCTGTTTTACGCCTGAAACGGGCCACGGATTTACACAGACAAACACGGACTGCGTAACCCCCGTTGAAGCAGTCCGTGTTCGTCTGTGCTTATCTGTGGCTAATTGCTGATGCGAGATCGCGCGCCTTCGGCACTACATCGACGGCTTTCGAAACCTGCGGGTCGTCTGTTGTGATGAACACGCGGTCGCCCATCACGCGTCCGTATGCCGCAGTGACCAGATTAAATCGGAGTTCCATCTCGACGAATGGTCGATAGCGATCGACAACGGCCGCCGTAGTCTTGTAGTTCGGATCGCTCGACACAAAGTCGCGGTAAGCCTTGAAGATCGCGTCGGTAATTCTGAGCTCACTCGGCTCGAGTTCGTGCTCGAAGTCGATGCGCGCGGCGCGGTTGGTTTCAAAGCCGCGAATACGTCCGTTTACGAATTCGCGCGAGAAGGCAAACATCGGACTCAGCAGACGACGCTGCGTCAGGTTCGTGGTTCGTGCGCTAACGCTTTCATCCGGCGAGATTCCGCCACCACCATAGACCGCGCGACCCGTATCTGTCTTACTCTCCGGACCAGCCGGTTTCGCTGGTTCCGTGGGTCGTCCCACACCCGCGCCGTGAGTGTAGTAATCGTAGAAACCGCCGTTGGAGTAATCGCGTTGAATCAAGCGACCTGATGGCGTGTAGTATTTCGCTGACGTGAGAGTCAATCCGGCGCCGTATTCGAGCGGGATGATGCTCTGCACTAGTCCTTTACCAAAACTCGTCTGGCCGACAATCACGGCGCGATCGTGGTCCTGCATAGCTCCCGCCACGATCTCCGAAGCCGACGCGGTGTTCTCGTTGATGAGAATAACGAGCGGCGTCATGTCCGGTGAATTGTTGCGCGACTCGTAGGTGTTATCGCGGAAACCGTTCCGTCCCTTTTGCGTCAGGATCAATTGACCGTTGCGCAAAAACACTTCTGCGACGTGAATCGCCTGATCGAGAAAACCGCCCGGATTGTTTCTGAGATCCAGGACGAGCGACGTCATGCCCCTGGCGTGCAGCTTGGTCAACTGATCGAGTAACTCGTCGGTCGTGGTGTAGTTGAAACCGCGCGTCATGTCGATATAACCGACGCCGGGTTTCAGCATGTACGCGTCAGGAATTGAAGGCTGCGGTACCGCGTCGCGAGCGATGTCCAGCGTTTGGATACGCTTGTCAGCGGCGCGTTCGAGCGTAAGTTTGACGACCGTGCCGCGTGGTCCACGAATCTTGTCGCGGACTTCGATCGACGCCTTGCCGCTCATCTTCACGCCGTCGACTTCCAGGATGCGGTCGCCGTAGCGGAGCTGTGCTCGCTGAGCCGGAGAACCGTAAAAAGTCGCGGTGATATAGGTGTCGACTTGATCGCCGTAAACGTAGTTTTGAATCGAAGCACCGATACCGTAATACTCGGAGCGTTGATCCGTTTTCAACTCTTCAAACTCATCGCGGTCGTAGTAGTTCGAGTGCGGATCCAGCGACCGGAGCATGCCGATGATCGACGATTTAAAGGCGTCGTTGTAGTTCAGCTTGCGGCCATCGATGTATTGCTCCTGGACCACCTTGAGCGCTTCCTCAAAATCGCGCTCGACCTCGGCGGTTTTGGCGCTCGCGTTGCGCGCCGGTCTGCGATTGGGCAAACCGTTTCCGGGCCTTGTGCTGGTGGAAGAACCACCCGGCGGCGTTTGAGTTTGTTGTGCGAAAACGAACCCCGGAATGACCAGAGTAAGAACGACCAGGACGAGAGTGAGTTGAGCCCAAATTCTTTTCACTGCTAACCTCTTTGCTCCACGACAGTTCAGGTCTGCACTATAACGGATGCGGATTGACCGGGCAAGGTTGTGCTCTTGCTTGACGGTTGTTTCCGGCGCTCCGTAGAATGAACCTACCCATGAGACAAAACGTAAGACGGACAGTGGAATTCAGAAGTTACTAAAGGAGTCTTTCGAAATGAGCAGTCCGTATCACAAAGAAGAACCTTCTAATCCGGAACGCATCGACGACCTGATGTTGCGCGACGACGACGATCGCGGAGCGCACGACGATCAGAGCCGCACCGCCTCTTCGGTGCGCGATATTGCGTCGCGGATTCCGGAATCGTTGAGCGCTATCGGCCGCGACATCAGCAGAACTATTGAAAAGGCAATCTCAGCAAAAGATGATTACGTCGTAGCGGTGAAGATTTCGCCGGAAGCGCAGGAAAAATTGGAGGCGTTGGTCCAGGCGGGTGTTTTCCGCAGCCGCGCCGAGGCAGCAGGATTTCTGATCGACGAAGGCATCAAGACTCAATCGGCACTCTTTGAACGCGTGAGACAGAAACTCGCCGAAATTGAACGACTGCGAGCGGAGCTCCGCGGCCTTATCGCCGAAAACAAAATCTGACACTCACGAACTAGACGCGGGCCCGCATTTTCGGGCCCAACAAATTAACCACCCCCCAAAGCAGTGCTTTACCAGGTCCTCTCAAGCGGTAAAGCACGTCTTTGTTTCTGATAGAGAAAACAACATCGTGGCAGACACGTTTGATTTACCACCTACACCAATCGAAGTATTTACTCTGGCCAATGGTTTACGTGTGGTTCTGAGTCCCGACCGTGCGATACCAGTCGTTTCCATAGCCGTCTATTACGACGTCGGCTCGCGCAACGAACGCGAAGGCCGCACCGGTTTTGCGCACCTCTTCGAACACATGATGTTCCAGGGTTCGGAAAACGTTCCGAAGGCGGCTCACTTCCAATACATCTTCAACGCCGGTGGAACTATGAACGGGACCACCTCGAGCGAACGAACCAACTATTTCGAAACGCTGCCTTCAAACTACTTGCCGTTGGCTTTCTGGCTCGAAAGCGATCGCATGCGCTCGTTGAAAGTGACGCAGGAAAACCTCGACAACCAGCGCCACGCCGTCCAGGAAGAAAAGCGATTGCGTTATGACAATCAACCGTACGTGGGTGCGTTTCTGCGCATGAACGAGTTGATCTTCACGAATCCGGCAAACGCGCACTCGACGATCGGTTCGATGGAAGATCTCGACGCCGCGACAATCGACGACGTGCGCGAGTTTTTCCGGATTTATTACGCGCCAAACAACGCCGTAATGACAGTCGTCGGCGACTTCGACAACGCCGAAGCACGCGCACTGGCTGATAAATACTTCGGCAACATTCCGTCGCAACCGTTGCCGCCGCCAGTTGACGTGTCGGAAACAGAAAACGTGGCGGTGCTTGAAGAGAGGTTTCACGATCCACTAGCCCCGGCGCCGGCGTTTGTGATCGGCTGGAAGATTCCGGCGAGACGTACACCGGCCTTCTATGCGCTGTCGCTCGCGGGCTCGTTGCTGTTTGAAGGCGACAGTTCGCGGCTCTATCAGAAGCTAGTGAAAGGCGATGAATCGGTCGTGTCGATCGAAGGCGGCGTCGACGAACGCCGTGGTCCATCGGCGCTCTATCTCTTCGCACTGCCGAAACCGGACGAGGACGTGAACACGATTCGCGACCAGATTTTTGACGAGATCAAGCGCATCGCGACCGATGGTCCAACCGACGCGGAAATGGAGAAACTGCGCAATTCGTTGTGCAACGACGCCGTGCGTGGCCGCCAGTCGACGATGTATCGCGCGCAACGCATGGCGGAATTTGCGCTTTACGATTCGAATCCGCACCTGGTTGATTCTGAGTTGGACCAATACCTGAGCGTGACCGCCGAGGACATCAAACAAGCAGTTGCGAAGTTCCTTGATGGTCCAAACCGTGTCGTGTTGGACATCGTGCCCGCACCGGAGGAGGCCGAGGAAGCAGCCGCTTCACCACAGCCGCCCGCGGATGCGAATCAGCCCGCGTCACCGGCGCCACAGGTTCCGGAACAACCAAAAGATCCCGTGGACGTACAACCGCCAACAGAATCAGGACCAGTGCACGTGTAAGGGTTTAGTTTTGAGTTCAACCTTTAGGTTGCCGTCGAAGCAAGCTAAAGCTTGAACTCAAAACGAGAGACGCAACTTATGAGTCAAACAGAAATCTTTCGTAGCCAGCCGCCTGCGCCGCTACCACCGAGACCAATCACCATTCCCGCGGCATACGAGACCGTGCTCCCCAATGGGCTCACGATCGTCGTTGTCGAAGATGGTCGTTTGCCGTTGATCAGTTACCGGCTGGCATTTCGTATTGGTGGCGCTTTCGATCCACCCGAGTTGCCGGGTCTTACGGATCTGATGGCGGGACTACTGCCGGAGGGAACTGAATCCAAAACGAGCCGCGAACTCGCCGACGAAGTCGCGCGCATGGGTGCGAGCCTTTCGGCCGGCGCGAATTCCGACTACACGATCGTCGCTGCTTCCGCACTGGCATCTTTCAACGAGCAGATTCTCGATCTGATGGCCGAGATCGTGTTGCAACCGTCGTTTCCGGAGAACGAAGTCGAACTAGCAAAGGAAAACACGAAGGAGAGTTTAAGGCAGCAACGGGCGCAGCCTTCGTTCCTGGCGAGTGAGATGGTGTCGCGCGTGATGTTTGGCGCGCACCCGTACTCGGTCGTAGCGCCCACGCCGGAATCGATCGATCGTTCATCGCGCGACGAGTTTGTAAAGTTTCATCGCGAGAAGTTTGTCCCGAATAGTGCGGTGTTCATTGTGGTCGGCAACATCAAGCACGAAGAGATGGTGAACCGAATCGAGTCGTTGTTTTCGACGTGGGAACGCGGCGCCGATCTGGTCACGAACTTTCCCGCGCCGCCGGTACGAAACAAGCGTACGGCGTATCTTGTCGACCGGCCTGGCTCGGCGCAGTCGAACATCGTCATCGCCAACACCGGAATCGTGCGAACGAGTCCGGATTACTTTCCCATGCTGCTGATGCACACGGTGCTCGGCGCGAATGCTTCTTCGCGGCTGTTTATGAACCTGCGCGAAGAAAAGGGATACACCTACGGCGCTTACTCGAATCTCGACGCCCGCAGAACTGCCGGTACTTTCCGTTCAACGGCTGAAGTGCGAACGCCCGTCACCGGCGATTCGTTGAAAGAATTTTTCTACGAGCTGAATCGCATCCGCACGGAACTGGTTTCCGACAAAGAGATCAGCGACGCGAAGTCGTATCTGACGGGCGTGTTTCCGATCCGTCTCGAGACGCAGGAAGGACTCACGGATCAACTCGTGCAGATCAAGATGTTGAATCTGCCGGATAACTACCTGGACCACTATCGCGAGCGCGTGCAAGCGGTGACTGTCGCGGATATTCAAAGAGTCGCGACCAAGTATGTAAGACCAGACGAAGCGGCGGTGATAGTCGTGGGCGACGGCGCGGAGGTTCTCGATCAAATCAAGCCGTACGTTGGAGACATAGAGATCTACAGCACGAGTGGCAAGCGAAAGTCTGTGGAGG
>DATNJO010000560.1:0-6843 GCA_035603895.1 Pyrinomonadaceae bacterium | reverse complement strand
GCCACGGTCGACATGAGTGCGGCTAGAATGCTTCTCGCAGCGATCCGACACCAACCGTTTGAAGGAGATGCAAATGAAGTGTGTTGCTTGTGGAGGTGAGGAACTGGTTGAGGGCGTTCTGTTCGACAAAGCCTACGCCAGCGAGATCGGTTTTAAGGCGAGTGGCGCGTCAATATTAAGTCAGATGTTCGGGACCGGAGTAATGCCGGTAGGGGCGTTTGGATGTGCCCGTTGTGGGCATCTGCAATTGGGAGTTGAGCTGAGTGAGAGATTGCTCAAAGAGCACCAGAGCTTCGACAAAGCACCACCTAGCGTCACGGAGTGAAATGGCGAAGTTGTAAAGGAGAGCTATCGTGGCCAAACTAAACTTCATCGAGTTGCCAGCTCGCGACCTCGCGGCGAGCCAGAATTTTTTCGAAACGGTGTTTGGCATGACGATGACCGGCTTCGGGCCGACCTATGCATGCCCCCTCACCGGGGACGTGGACATCGGACTCCAGGCAGACCAACAGGAGGCGACCAAAGCCCCGCTCCCCGTGATCGAGGTGAAGGATTTGGAAGCAACGCTCGCCGCGGTCACTGCGACCGGCGCGCCCGTCACCAAACCGATCTTCAGCTTCCCCGGCGGCCGGCGCTTCCACTTCCTCGAGCCGGGCGGTAACGAACTGGCGGCTATGCAGGTAGATGCACAGTGACCCCGCCTTGTCCCTCTTGTTTCGTGATTCGAAGATCAAGATGCTGCACTAATCGCTTCCAAGTCGAGTTCGCCAGTTACTAGTCTTTTCTAGTGAACTTGGTGATGTGCATAGCAGTTCAATTCCAGCGTTAGAGGAACCGAAACATGGGGAGCATCGAGCGCGACCTGAACGCGTATCTCTTTCTCGAGTTCGGAATGGAAGAAGAGGGAGAGGAGACCTCAATATCAGAGACCTGGCCGTTCAGCCTACGCCGGCTTGGCGAAATCGGAGTTAGAGTAGTCTTCGAGTTTGATGACGCCGATGAACCGTATTTCGCGATAGGCGGGCCATGCCTTGATTTTCTGCCGAAGAACGGCATGACTATCGATGATCTTGCGTTGCAGTTCGTCGGGTATGAATGGATTGCGGCTCAGGATCCTGTGAGCCTGGCGGAGAGCCGCCCAGGCGATGATTCCATTCCCTCCGGAATTGAACGCCTGCGCGCCCTGGAGGAATTGGGAAGACACGCGACCAGAGATCCACGCGCTGAGATCATGTCAGGACTGTTTCTTCGGAACAGCCGTCGGTATCTGGGACTGTTTCGCGTCCTAAACGAATTGGAGGCTGTCGTCGGTGGGCTCGACACTCCGATCAACGTTGGCCACGACCGTTGTTCCGCATGGAGACGCTTGGCATGGGGCGTTGGGCAGTGGATCAAATCACAACATTAGGGTGCGACGCCAACTAACTAGCCGTTACGCGCTTACACAATCATGGCAACGACAGATTAATAGGAACGGCCTAAACGATCCTATGCTCTGTTGAAAGAATCTGCGCCTTCTGTCGGTCTCATAACAAGTTGCGAAGATTGTCCACAATTGGGCCTCAGGACTTTTTTGAGGCTCTTGTGTCTTGTTTGCCAACTACTGCGCCCGCAAGAGTCTGAAGAAACTGAGCACTTCTGTGGTGGGAGTCAAAAGAAAGTTGCGAAGATTGTCCAGTGTGGGGAGCACTACTCCTTAAATAATCGAAAAGAGGCAACAGCGAGGGTGGCCTCAAGCTTTTGTGATGCGAGATCACTGAAGTAATAGTACTGTTGAGCGAAGTAGTAGGCCCAACTGTCTGGCATTAGCTAGTTGGTGGCATCCGCTGACCGGTAATTCCCCAGATGAATCTATCCAATGGATCTGGTTCCGACTTTCGAAAATCAACCCAAGTCATGCCGCTGAGAAATGGAGGCAACACAGGTTCTCTAACACAGTAACTTAAAAGAACGGGAATAACAGGTAAGCCTCGCTTCACAAATTCGCGAAGTAACGCTTCTATTTCCATGGTCTGCCACGGTCCGAGGCCGCTCCCAATGAAAACTGCCGCTGACCTGATATTCTCAACCTGTGTTTCCAATAGGCGCTGCCATGGAAGCCCTGGTTGGAGCTCCCACTCATCAAGCCATGGCAAAATGCCACGAGCCTTCAAACGTTCTCCGATTTTTTTTACAGCGGTTTTGTCGCTACTGTTATGACAAAGAAAAACATCAAAATCCTTCGTGGCTATCTTTCCTTGAAGGACCGAAGTAGCTGCCTCCCGTTCACGACGTAAGTCAGCGGCTTGATCCATTTCCGGTATGGCTAGAATCTCTGGAGCGGCTGGGTGCCTGTCACGGAGCCAGATTTTTGAATCACAAACATTGCAGTTTAGAAACTTGTCCATCTTCTTCCGCTTCAGGTTTTCTCGTGAACCTGACTTGGTCTGTTTATCCCGATCTAATATACGTTTTTCAAGGATTTTTAGCCGACGTTCGACTTGAAGATCTGTTGCCTCTGTACCACAACTGTAACAAGTAAATACGCGCTGGCGACGAACATTCAACGTGCGTCGCTGGAGATGCCTATGAACGTAATAGTCGAACTGTTGTCTTGATTCATCGGTAAGATCCGATGAAAAAAAGACAATTAACTCCCCTTTCCCCTCGTCGAGATCGTTCAATAGGATTCCGCAAGTGCCTCCCAACATCGTCTTGTAAGTCAAGGCGTTCTTCCACATCTCTGATATTGAATAAAGGCCGCTACGGGCCAGCCGTACCGCCAACGTTGCATAGACGTTTAATACTGGACCCTCAAAATGGAACACAATCTCCTTGCCGGTTGGGTCGGTGAGATTCGGATAGGTACGAGTAATCTGCGACGGAAAAATCAAATACGCTCCCTCTTCTCCCTGATCCCGCAGTGCGATCTCATGCCGTAGCAAATCCTCGATTGTTGCGAAGAGAAGCAGTTTCTCCTTCTCTTGGTCTTGTATTCGCTCCTCTTTAGATATTGGAAAGCTTCCATTGATGACATCAACTTCTGATATACAACCGAGTCCGTCAGGCTCCTCGCGCGCAGCCTCGACAATCGCAGACGCATAGGCATCTAGCAACTCAGGTTGAAGCAGCACAATATGTCCAAAGCTCAAACGTTTGATTAGATCGCGTGATTCAACAAGGCTTATGCAGGTCTCAAATTGTGCTCGTAATTCCTTGGACTCTTCTATATCAGTGTTTTCTTTAAGGAAGGCATCATAAATGTCGTCGTCCGTTGACATCAGCCGGCCAGCTATCTTTTCCTTAATCAGGAAAGCCTTGATCTGCTGGAACAATGCCGTCGACGTAACCTTTGGCAAATCATCCCACCTAATTGCTTTGCGAATTGCTTCATAAAGCTCAGAAACACCCCAATGTTCCTTTGCACTGATCGAGAAGAAATCTTGAAATCCGAAATCCTCTAGAGTATTTGTTATCCGTGTTTTACTAACACTAATCCCTCCTCGGTCAGCCCTGGAGGCAATCAAAAACTTTGTGAATGGAACCGTTTGCTGGGTGTAACGGCGAGCTTGTTCTAGAGCGCGATGCCAATGCTGAACTCCAGCGAACGGGTTCGTCTCACTACGAGCATCGAAAAGGACTAAGGCAACTGATATTTCCCTTAGATACAACTGGTGAATCAACCGATATCCTGGTTGTCCAGCCAAATCCCACAGTAGCGTTTCTCGAATTTCTGTCCGACCGTCTTCGACACTGACTTCTACCCGTTCCATAGTCCACACATGTCGACTGTGCGTTGATTCGGTTGGCACAAAGGGTCGTCCTGATAACACCAATCCAAGACCAGACTTGCCTACACCAGTGTCACCCACCATGACGACCTTAGCATTCGTGTATCGCACCGAAGGAGTTGTCACTTTGCTGTTAAGCACTCGTTCTAGATCCACTTTCCAAATCGTTAATTCTCCCCTTGGGCCCCCTGAAATGGTTAACAACAAATTCTTCGAAGGGTGAAAAGCAAGCGTATTAACAAAAGTTCCATCGTTAGCAAAGTCCATAATCGATGCCAGCGCTTCCCAGTTATCAGACCGCCATAATCGGATCGATCCGTCTTGGGAACTCGAAATAAGAATACGGCCATCGGGAGAAAAGGCAACGCTAAGAACGGCGCTTGTATGTCCTTCCAAGTGGCCGAGTTCCTTGCCCCGGCGAGGGCTCCAAAATCTTATCGTCGCATCGCTCGATGAGGAGACAAGGGTTCTTCCAGTTGGCGACCACGTGATGTTAAGGACTGGCCCAAAATGGGAAGCGAGCACCTTTGCATTACCGCGATCATTCCATAACCGAATCGTCTGATCATCCGAGCACGAGGCTAAAATGCGACCGTTCGGAGACCACTCACAAGTATTAATTGTCCTGGAGTGCTCTGACAGTGTGATGGAATGCTTAAACGACAAGAATCTTAGTTCAATACCCTGACTTGTTACCCAAGCGATCTGATCGCCGGAAGGTGACCAATAAACTTGCTGAGCAAGGTAAGTACGGCTCTGGAAGTTTCGTACTGACTCCTTTGTGTGACGGTCAAAAAAACGAACTGACTTGTCAGAAAAAGACACAGCCAATATTTGGCCATCCGGCGACCACGAAAAACTCAGGATATCGCCCTCTTTATTTGAGACAAGCCGATCAGTTTTTCCCGATGGCAGATCGAATAAGAATATTGAGCCCGTGTTGGTCAGGTACGAAAGCTGGTCTGAATTGGGAAGCCATGAAGCGGATTTAACGGAACCGTCGCGACAAATGGTTCGTAACTCTTCAATTCCGCTGAAATCAGAAGAGTTGCCATCATTGTCTGAGGATGGGGATGTCAGACCCATTATGGTTCTACTCCTGTGAATTGTTCACGTTGATGAGGATTCGATCCTATATACGGCTGCGCATGATACTAGAAACGCTGTGTAAGAGCCGAGCCACGTCGAAAAAATGGGGCGCGTCTCGCAACTATAAAGAAACTGAACATTTCCGTCGAGGGCGTCAGAAAGAAGTTGCGAAGATTGTCCACTCTAGGCTTGCCTCCGGACTTTTGCGAATCTCTTGGGCCTTGTTGCCAAGCGACTGCGCCCGCAAGTTTTGCAAGAAACTGAGCATTTCCGTGGGTAGTCTCAAGAAAAAGTTGCGAAGATTGTCCAGTGTGGGGAGCATTATTCCTTAGTCTTCCAAAGGGGAAGCAGGTCAGGCTTGTCATCGAGCCGTGACCTAACCCCCTCCATCGAGCGGGTAGTCACAATAGTTGCGAACTTCAACTTCTTGCTCACTCCAGTTGGTCCTCCAATGTGCGTGGCCCCAAACGGCCGCGAGAAGTGCGCACAGTAAACAGCATGGGGGGCGTTAACGTGAGCGTCAATTGGCCCAATTACTCAGAAGGGAGTAGGAGGCTATTATCATTTCCGCCATCGCGGATCTATCGCTGGCTTACGTTCGCTTGCTGGAAATTCCAGCGTGAGTCCTCGCCTAAAAGCGACGATTAACTTCTTCTAAGGCTGGCTGCAAAGTAACTTCGATCATTGCCCATTTTTTCCAATTCATCATGTGGAATTCCCAATTTGATTCCGGTCGATTCACTCTGAGCGCACGTGAGCGAATCGAGCATCCCTGTGATTGGTGTTCGTATCACCTTCTACTGATTAGGAAGTTTAAGCATATAGGTTCAACAGCCGCTGGAGTTTGTCTTTTTCCTCTTTAAAAACTGATACGTATAAGTCTGGTCGGAATCAGCGATATCATCTACCTCCAGCCGGTGTTCCATCGCTTCATAACGGTTATGATACGCTCCACATACCATCGAATGTCGGCGCGTTCTTTGGGTAATAGTTCGAAAACCTTACGCAAATCATCAAAGGAAGTTTTTAAAAAATCATGGCCTAGCGAAACTACTTTTAGCTCCTCGTACATCTCAATTTTTTCCTGACGGAGCGTTTCCATAGGGCAGTCTCTTAACTCCATGGGAAGGGATGACTCAAATCGATAGTCCGGGCTCTCTGACTTTCTTCGCTGCACAGAGTAATAGTAATGATTTCCGTTAAGACATTCTACGGCGAGACACTAGTTGTTGATTTCCAACATATTTGTTGCGCGTTCTGAATAACCACTGGCGTGTATGGTGTTAATCCCCTAGGCTATCGCAGCGCAAGAATGGGCGATTGTAAAGCCGCTCCTGAATGATGGTCCATACCGTCCATGATGGGAAGCCGAGCGATCAGGTGAGAAACCCAGGGAGTTCCACGATCGCCCGGCCAGGAGGCGTGTCTTCAGTTACTCTGACGATTACGCGTTAGCGGCAGCGGCGGGCTGTGTGACGAGGCCGCCGAGCACCTGCTGATCCGTAAACGCATCCGGCGTGACCGCAGGTGGGAAACCAATGGCCAATATTCGGATCCTTCCCCGATATTCATCAGCATCGAAATCAGGACCAAGAAACGGACTACTCGGATCCTCATCCAGGGAGTTTCTGGTTGAGGGCGTGGAAAATACACGATGGACACTTAGTTGGCCCACGCCATCTGACACTGGTATTAACCGTCGTGTGGTAAACACCTGGAAGCCCGTTGTGCCTCCCGGAGGGTCCACTCCGATCAAAGCAATTTCTTCCTGAAAGGCCAATCCCAGTCGAGCGAGGTGCCGTTCAAATTCGCTGAAGACGACGTCGTAGGTAATGTTGATGGTGACGCTTGCGCCATGTTGGGGCAAAGTCAGTTTAGCATTTCTAACTCTTGGCATAATTAATCTCCTTTTGACTATCAGTGTGTTGCGGACAGAGTAAGCAGCGGTGAAAGGAAGAGGCATGAGAGAATTCAGGAGATAACC
>DATNJO010000559.1:0-5021 GCA_035603895.1 Pyrinomonadaceae bacterium | reverse complement strand
CCTTGATCGCGAATTTTAGGCGCGATCTCTGCGAGCGACTCTTCGCCGGTGGAGGTGGCGAGCTTGATCACCATCGGCAGGTTTACGCCCGTGACGACTTCGATCACGCCTTCTTCGAGAAACATCGACGCGATGTTCGTCGGCGTGCCACCAAACATATCGGTCAACAACAACACGCCCGCGCCCTGCGAAACGCGGGTGATCGCACGCTGCACTTCGTCGCGTGCGGCGTCGACGTCGTCGTGCCAACCGATCGAAACCGCGGCGATGTGCGAGATTGGTCCAACGATCATCTCGGCGGCCGCAAGCAGTTCACCCGCGAGGTGACCGTGCGTCACAATCACGCCCGCGACTCTCTTTGCTTCAGGTTGGGGAGTGCTCATAGGTTAAGTCTTAACGTACCACCGACTTCGTCGGTGGGATTGTTTCTTAGCATTATTCATGTTAGGTAGCGTCTGAAGTACCACCGACTTCGTCGGTGGGATTGTTCCTTAGCATTATTCATGTTAGCTCGCGTCTGAAGTACCACCGACTTCAGTCGGTGGGATTGTTCCTTAGCATTACTCATGTTAGCTCGCGTCTGAACGTACCACCGACTTCGTCGGTGGGATTATTTCTTAGCATTACTCATAGTAGGTCGGGTCTGAACCTACCACCGACTTCGTCGGTGGGATTATTCCTTAGCATTACTCATGTTAGGTCGCGTCTGAAGTACCACCGACTTCGTCGGTGGGATTATTCCTTAGCATTACTCTTGTTAGGTCCCGTCTCAACGTACCACCGACTTCAGTCGGTGGGTTTCTCGCATACCCAACCTACCACCACCTACTCCACCAAGTTAATCCCACCGACCTTAGTCGGTGGTCTTTCATATACTGCCTACTGCGAACGCGAGCGCTTAGCTTTACGCACGTCGCGGTGCGAGGCGTGCGCGTCGAAACCACTGCGCCGTAAGGCGCGCGCGAGGGCGTTTGCCACCATCACCGAACGATGCCGCCCGCCAGTGCAACCGATCCCGACTGTAACGTACGACTTCCCTTCCCGTTTGTAGAGCGGCAAGAGATATTCAAGCAGGTCGGTGAATCTTTTCAACGTCTCCTGCACCTCCGGTTGCGACCGCAAATACTTCACGACGCGGCTGTCGTGTCCCGAAAGTCGCTTCAACTCCGCCACGAAGTGCGGGTTTGGCAAATGCCGCACGTCAAACAATAACTCCAGATCGCCTGGGTTGCCATACTTGTGACCAAAGCTCATGACCTGCACGCGCATCGGCGCGCCCTGGCGGTCGGGACTAAACCGCGCGAGCAGAAAACTTCGCAGCGAGTGAACTGTATGATCCGAAGTGTCGATGATCTGATCGGCGTGGGCGCGAATCGTCGACATCGCTTCGCGTTCTGCGCGGATCGCAGCCAGCAGACCCTGGCCTCTATCAGCGGGATGCGGACGGCGCGTTTCGCTGAAGCGATACTGCAACACGTCGTCGGAAGCTTCGAAGAAAAGAACGATGACCTTCAGGCCCAGGGCGCGCAATTCGTCGAGTTGTTTTTCGAAGTCGGCGAGGAACTCGCCTTCACGAATATCGATGACGAGAGCCGCGCGCCTGATGCCTTTCTCGTCGTCGTCGTTGGTAACGAGCCGGCCGAAAGTCGGCAGCATCGTCACGGGGAGGTTGTCGACACAGAAGTATCCCAGATCCTGGAACGCGTTGGTGGCGGACGACATCCCCGAACCACTCAAACCGGTGATGATTACAATATCCGGAAAGCTGTTTTTATTCTGCGGTGTCTCTGTCACGGCTCGATGAGCCCGTAGTTCCCATCCTTCCGTTTATAAATCACACCCAAGCGCTGCGTGTCCGCATCGCGAAACAATAAAAACTGATTCTGGTCTTCGGATAACCGCAGCGAGGCTTCCTCGGCGGTCATCGGCTTCACCACATAACGGCGCGCAGGAATGATGCGCGCCGGACGCGGCATTGCTTCGATTTGTCCATCCGGTTCGGGCGCCACACGCCCCATTGATTTCGCGCCTTGCTTGCGATCGATAATCTTTTTCTTCAGTTTGACTGCCTGTTTCTCAATCTTGGCCATTGCCCGCGTCAACGCCATGTACATGTCGTTGTTGATGTCTTTCGCGGTCAATGTATGGTCGCGCCAGAAGACGATAATCTCTCCAATCTGGCGGTTCTTCTCCACATCGATGATTACGTGAGTGCTCAAGGTCGAATCACCATTGAAAACGTGGTCCAACTTCTTGAAATGATCTTCAACGTGCCGCCGGATCGCCGGTGACACCTCAACGTGACGCCCCGTGTATTCAAATTTCATCAGCTACCTCCCTCGAACTGGTGAAAGCAAAAAGACCAATGCATGAACCTGGCTTGGCTAGGAAAGCTGGGCTCGACGCAACAAATAGTTCTATCTAAACCTTGATTTGGCGCGCCGTCTCAGAGGGGCTTAAACGACGGCACGACGCTCGCGCGACCCGGGGATCGACATTTGGTCGCGATACTTTGCGACGGTGCGGCGCGATAACTTTATTCCATCCTTAGCCAGAATCTTTACTACCTGGTCATCCGTAATCGGATTGTGTGAATCTTCATCTTCAATAAGTTTCTTAATCTGTAGTTTGATAATTCGCGTCGAGACTTCCTCGCCGTCTTCATTCAACATGCCCTCAGTAAAGAAGCGGCGCAACTCGATCACGCCCTGCGGCGTGTGGGCATACTTCCGATTCACCACGCGCGACACAGTCGACAAGTGCATGCCGATATCTTCCGCGATATCTTTCAACATCATCGGCTTGATGTGCTGCACTCCGTGATCGAGAAAATCTTTCTGCCGCCGCACGATCGATTCGACGACTTTGTAGATCGTCTGCCGGCGGTGTTCGATGTTTCGCAGCAGGTCCACAGCCGAGCGCATCTTCTCGCGAATGAAACTCTTCGTTTCGTTGCTCACGCCCTGACTGAGCATCTGTTGATACTGCTGGCTCACGCGCAGCCGCGGACTGCCGTCGTCGGCGAAGTAGATAATGTAATCGTCGTCGTTCTCGTCGAGTTTTTCGATGTAGATTTCCGGACTGATGAGAATCGGTTCTTCTGACGAGTAACGCCGGCCCGGATAGGGATCGAGCGTGCGGATGAACTGCAACTCTTCGAGTAATGTTTCGACGTCGATCCCGATCTGCTTCGAGAGATGCGGCAAGCGATGCTGTTGCAGATCGTTGAGATGATCGCTGATCAGACGCACGGCGAGCCGTTCGCTCTCACCGCGAACCTCGAGTTGCACCAACAGACACTCTTTGACGTCGCGTGCGCCGCAACCAACCGGATCGAGACGCATCACAGCCTGACGCGCCTGCTCGATTCTTTCTTCCGAGCACTTCTCCATCGCGGCCATCTCTTCGTTGGTCGCATTGAGACGTCCATCCGCGTCGAGATTTCCAATCACCGCCACCGCCGCATCAGCCACCTGCGGCTCGATGGAGGTCATGTGCACCTGCCATTCGAGATGTTCGGCAAGCGAAGGCGGACGCGTCAAAAACTGTTCGAACGTCGGCGCATCTTCCTTGTACTCGATCTCCTGCGTTTTATAACCGGGGTCGAGATAGTCCTGAAACTCACGTCCAAAATCGATCTCTTCGAAAGCGTCGCGTGGCGCCTCATCAACACCGCCGTCCTCACCGCCACCTTCCTCCGTATGTTCGCCGGTGGCAATCACTTCACCACCATCGCCATCACCGGCTTGCGGAATATTCGCCATCACGTCCGCATCGCCGGAGCCGTTTGACGAAATAACGATCGGCTCGCCTTCACCGCCCGGCTCTTCAAATGAACTCGTGTGATCCGAACTCGCCAGATGGTCGAGAACCTTCTCCGCAAGTTCGCGGACCTCTTCCTGTGAAGGCACTTCCTCCAGCACCGGATTCTCGAGCAACTGCTGCTGAATGAGGTCGGTCAATTCGAGCGACGTCATCTGCAACATCTCGATGCGCTGACGCAGTTGCGGCGTCAGAACTAGGCGCTGGGAAAGACTGGTGGTTAACTTTAGTGACATGCTTTCGAGGGCTGATTATAACCGATTAGTGTCATCTGTGGCAGATGGTCTGCTATAAAGGTCATAAAGAGCACAAAGATTACACGAACTTCTAAACACTCTCTTACAAGGTACGGTACAGGCTTCTTAGCGACGCGCTTTGAGTTCAGCCTTTAGGCTGTCCTCGAACACACAAGCTAAAGCTTGAACTCAAAACTACATGCGGAATTTTTCGCCCAGGTAAAGCCTTCTGACTTCGGCGTCTTCGGTCAGATCCTGCGGCTGGCCCGATCGGAAAATCCGGCCCTCGGCCATGATGTAGGCCCGGTCAGTGACGCCGAGAGTTTCTCTTACGTTGTGATCGGTAATTAAAATTCCAATGCCGCGATCGCGCAAGTAGAGTATTACATTCTGAATGTCGTCGACGGCCTTCGGGTCGATTCCCGCGAACGGCTCGTCGAGTAAAATATACTGCGGTTCGGTCGCGAGTGCGCGAGCAATTTCAGTTCGCCGTCTTTCGCCGCCCGAAAGCGCATCGCCGCGCGTGTTGCGCACGTGGCCGATGCCAAACTCCTCCAGCAATTCTTCCAAGCGTTTCAACTGTTCGCGTCTACGAAGACCGACAGTTTCCAACACTGCGAGAATATTCTGCGCGGCCGTCATCTTGCGAAAGACTGACGGCTCCTGCGGCAGGTAACCGATGCCGAGCCGCGCGCGCAGGTACATCGGCAGTTTCGTTAAATCCTGATCGCCTAGCAGAACGTTTCCTGAGTCAGGCTTTTCCAAGCCGACGATCATGTAGAACGTCGTGGTCTTGCCCGCGCCGTTTGCGCCGAGCAAGCCGACGACTTCGCCTTTATGAACCTCGAGACTGACGTCGTCAACAACGCGTCGTTTGCCGTAATGCTTGACGAGACTGGCGCTACGAAGAGCGGAGTTTGCAGCCGGGGGATTGTTCACGGTTCTCAATCTCTGTGTCTCTGG
>DATNJO010000558.1:0-3379 GCA_035603895.1 Pyrinomonadaceae bacterium | reverse complement strand
CGATCCCTGGTAAGAAAACGCTGGTCCTTTTCTCGCAGGGGTTCGTCACGCCCGCCGTGCTCGACTGGCAAGTGCAAAGCACGATCGACATCGCAAACCGCGCGAACGTCGCGATCTACATCATCGACTCCGCCGGCTTGCGTGGTGGTGGCACCACTTCCGGTTCGTTGGTGCCGTCAACGCCGCTCGCTGGCGTTTCCGGGATCGTTAATCAGGAACAACGCATTCGCGCCGTTGGCGGCGAGACCGTGTTTGACAACGCGCGACAGGAGGGGCAGACCCGTGAGTACGACATTCTTTATCGCATGTCGGGCGACACGGGCGGAAAGTTTCTGAAAGGCAACAACGACATCAGCCTGGGGCTCGAACGCATCAACGAAGAGATTCACGCGCGCTATACGATCGCCTATCGCAGCACCAACCAAAACTTCGACGGCACGTTTCGCAAAGTGAAGATCGAAGTGCGACGGCCGGATGCTCAGGTTGTTTCGCGTTCGGGTTACTACGCGATTCCGCCGGAAGAGATCATGCTTCTCTCGCCGGACGACAAGAAACTGATGAGTGGTTTTGCGGCGGCGCAAGCGAATCCCGAGCTGCCTGTTCAGGTTGGTTTGAGTCAGTTCAGATCGCGCGAAGGTTTGTATACGGTGCCGCTCGCGCTCGAGTTGCCGCCGTCGGCGGTGAAGTTCGATCGCAAAGGTGACAAGCGCTCGATGCAGTTGGAAGTTCTTGGCGTACTCAAAGCCGCTGACAAAACTCTGTCGCGGCTTGGCGGAAACTTTGATATAAACCTGAGCGACGCCGACTACCAGTCGATCGTTAACAACAATATCTACTATCGTCAGGACATGGTGCTCGCGCCGGGCGAGTACACACTCGACGTAATCGTTAGAGATAGACAGTCGGGCAAGACAGCGGCGAAGCGCCAGGAGTTTGTCCTTCCCGAAGCGGATTCGGAGTTCGCGGCGAGTCCGGTTGTGCTCAGTCGTTACGTCGAGCAGGCGCAACTGCCGAAGCTTGGTTCTGATGAAGCGCCGGACGTGTTTGCTGCCGGTCGAACGCAGATTCGGCCGTCGCCGGGGAAGCAGTTTCAAGCGACTGATAACCTGATCATGTTTGGTTCGGTTTACAATCCAGCGAACAGTCCGGACACGGGCAAGCCGATGGTGCGCGTCACGGTGCGCTTGATGAAAGACGGGCAGCCGGCGACGAAGTTTTTTGATTACGTGTTGACCGAGATGCAACCGCAGCCCGTGCCGCACCTGACGTTTGCCGAGTACATTCGTTTGACTGGTTTGGCGCCGGGTAACTACATCGCTACGATCGAGATTAAAGACATGGTCACGCGCAAGTTCGTCAAGCAGGACGCACCGTTTACGATCGTTCCCTAATGCTGATATCCGAACTCGACACGCCCGCGCTGATCGTCGATCTCGACATCATGGAGGGGAATTTGATGCAGATGGCGGAGTACTGCCGCCGTCATAATCTTCGTCTCCGGCCGCATACCAAGACCCACAAGATTCCCGAGCTCGCGCGCAAGCAGATGAACTGCGGCGCCAGCGGGATCACGGTTGCCAAACTCAGCGAAGCAGAAGTGATGATCGACGCTGGTCTGAACGATCTGTTGATTGCGTATCCGATCGTTGGACCAACGAAGACTGTGCGATTAGCGTCGCTCGCCGAACGCGCGAAGATCACAGTCTCACTCGATTCAGTAGAAGCGGCGCGCGGGATTTCAGCGGCGGTCTCCGATCGCGGTGTTAACGTCGGTATTCTCGTAGAAATAGACGTGGGCTTTGGCCGAGTTGGTGTGGCAAACGAAACAGAAGCACTAAACCTGGCCCAAACGGTTTCTTCACTGCCGGGGCTAAACTTTCTGGGACTAATGTTCTTCCCCGGTCAGTTCGGTGTTGAACCACACGAACGCGCTGTGCTGCGCGCACAGGTCAACCAACTACTCGATCGCTGCGTGGAAACTTTTGCGCACGTGGGGTTACCGATCTCGGTTATTAGTGGTGGATCGACTCCGAGTCGTTACGAGAGCGATTGCTTTCACGGCGTGAACGAAGTCCGCCCGGGCACGTACATCTTCAACGATCGCAACACAGTCGGTGTTTCAGCCGCATCGCTCAACGAATGCGCGTTGTCAGTGCTCGTGACAGTCGTGAGCACCAGCGTCTCGGGCCACGCAGTTATCGACGGAGGCTCAAAGACTTTCTCTTCAGATCGCTACCAGGCCGAAGATGGTCGGGGCTTTGGCCTAATCAAACAAGATCACGCCGCGGAAATCGAACGCTTTTCAGAAGAGCACGGCCACATAAATGTGTCCCGATCCGATCGAAGATATATCGTCGGCGAGCGCCTTATGGTGATCCCCAACCACGTCTGTAGCACCGTAAACCTTCACGATGAAATCTACGGCGTCAGAGGCGAGCAAGTAGAAACTGTCTGGCGAGTGGCAGCAAGGGGAAAGGTGCGCTGATTGCTAGAACTTGCCACTAAGAAGCACAAGAGGCACAAGAGGCACAAGAGGTCAATTAAAAGTTTTGTGCTTCTTGTGCCTTTTGTGCTTCTTTGTGGCTTAATGCTCGCGAGTTTTAGCGTGACGAGTTCAGCTTCAACCGAAACCTACGATCTGGTAATTCTCAACGGCCGCGTCATCAATCCCGAGTCGAAGACTGACGCGGTTCGCAATCTCGGCATCTCAAACGGCAAGATCAAATCGATCTCGCGTGCGCGACTCAACGGCCGCAACATGATCGACGCGCGCGGACTCGTCGTGTCACCCGGCTTCATTGATCTTCACCAACACGGCCAGAACGAAGAAAACTTTCGCTTCAAAGCACTCGACGGCGTCACCAGTGCCTTGGAACTCGAGGTCGGCACCGGCGACGTCGATCGCTGGTACGCGGATCGCGCAGGTAAGTCACTGATCAACTACGGTGTCAGTGCCGGACACCTCGCTGCGCGGATGGCGGCGATGAAAGAACCCGTGACGTTTCTGCCAACCGGAGAAGCCGCACGCCGTGCCGCCACCGAAGCTGAAATCAGCGAGATGAAACAGCGGATCGAACAAGGCTTGAAGCAAGGCGCAGTGGCAGTTGGCTTCGGCATTCAGTACACGCCACAAGCTTCGCAGTGGGAAATTTTCGAAATGTTTCGCGTCGCCGCAAGCTACGGCGCTACGTGTCACGTGCACATGCGCAACGCGGGCGCGAAAGAGCAAGGCGGCAGCGTTCAGGCACTCGAGGAAGTGATCCTTGCCGCAGCGTCTACCGGAGCGCCGTTACATGTGGTACACATTCACAGCACGGGTGGCCCAGCGACACCAAAACTGCTGCAGATGATCGGCGAAGCACGCGCGCGCAAGCTCGAC
>DATNJO010000557.1:0-3129 GCA_035603895.1 Pyrinomonadaceae bacterium | reverse complement strand
CGCGAACGCGATCTCCCCCTCGACGTGGTTCACCTCGACATCGATTACATGCTTGGCTATCGCGTCTTCACTTTCGATCCGCAACGTTTCCCGAATCCAAAGGCACTCGTGGAAAAGCTCGGCCGGCAGGGAATCAAGCTGGTGACGATCGTCGATCCAGGCGTGAAGCACCAGCCACGAACTTCCGGCAACGCCGATCGCTACTTCGTTTTCGAACAAGGTCTCGAGCGAAACTTTTTTCAACGCCGCAGCAACGGCGATCTGTTTGTGCCGCGTGTGTGGCCGGGCGAAAGCGTCTTCGTCGACTACACGCTTCCCGAAGCGCGCCGCTGGTGGGGCGATCTCCATCGCGTCTACACCGACAACGGCATCGCCGGCATCTGGAACGACATGAACGAGCCTTCCGACTTTGTCGATCAGACCGGCAAGAACCAGTTGGACGTTATCAGCTACGACGAAGGCGACAAGACCACGCACGCCAAGAATCGCAACACGTTTGCGTTGCTGATGGCGCGCGCGACCTACGAAGGACTCGAACGGGTGCGTCCGAATCAACGCCCTTACGTGATCACACGCGCGGCCTACGCGGGTATTCAACGCTACGCGACGATGTGGACTGGTGATACCAACAGCACGTGGGAAGCGCTCGCATTGAATGTTCCGATGTTTACGTCACTCGGTTTGTCGGGTGAGCCTTTTGTCGGCAGCGACGTCGGTGGATTCATTGGCCGCGGAAACGGCGAGTTGCTGGTGCGTTCCTATCAGGTGAGTTTTCTCGCGCCGTTCTGTCGCAATCACAAAGTGATCGACGGCTACGACCAGGAGCCGTGGCGTTTCGGAAAGTACTACGAAGACATTATTCGCAAGTTTTTGAAGCTGCGTTATCACCTGCTGCCGTTTCTCTACACGACTCTCGAAGAAGCGCATCGCACAGGCGTGCCTCTGTTTCGTCCTTTGTTACTGAATTATCAGAACGACACGAGCACCTACAATCTCGACGACCAGTTCATGATCGGTGAAGATGTACTGGTGGCGCCGATCGTGAAGCCCGACGTGACGCGCCGTTTGGTTTATCTGCCCGAAGGAACCTGGTACGACTTCTGGACGAAGAAGAAACTTACGGGCGGCACGATGATCTATGTTGACGCGCCGCTGGATACAGTACCGATGTTTGTACGCGCGGGCGCGATGATTCCCACTGTTCCTCCGCGCAATTACGTCGGCGAGCAGCCTGGCGATCCGGTGACGTTCATCATCTATCCGGACGATAAAGGACTCGCGTCGGGCACGCTATACGAAGATGACGGAAATAGTCCTGCTTATAAGAGCGGGGTCTTTCGGCGAACGAACGTCAGCGCGCGTCGTGAGGGACGCGGCTTCGTCGCGAAGATCGATGCGCAGGAGGGCCAGTACAACCCCGGCTCGCGAAAACTCGATTTTGTCGTAGCCGGGTCTTCAGAACGAGTTCAACAGAGATAAGTCAGTTCAACATAGATGTTGCACCTCGGTGACAAAATAGGAACACCTTAAAACTACTTTGTCACGACCCGCCAGTTGTTGAAGCAAATCCCCGTAGACCCCCAGTGTGCGGTAACGTTTTAACGTTCCAGGGACAAGTAATGAACAAATCAAGGCTTTTCACACTCGTGGTTGGTGTGATTTTTGTAATGACCCTCGTTTCGTCAGTTCAGGCCGATGCAGTTCACTCCCCAAAGGCTCTTCAGAAACTGAATCTTGTGCCAGATTTTCAAACGATGGAGCTTTCGAGCTTCTCTAAAAGAGACTTTCGAGATTTCCTGGCTGAGGATTTCGACGTAGCAGAGTTCGGCAAGTCTTTCGAACATTTCGAGGGCAACAATGGCTTGCATCTCGGATGGTTCAAGAACGGGAAGGTCGAGTTGACCAGCAACGACGGCGAAACCGTCGAATCCAGTAAAAATGGAAACAACGGCAAGCATCTCGGATTCAGTGTGCTGCCGAACGGCCGACCACAGCTTGGTTCGAAGGAGGCGGGCCGCCCGTTGCCGGAGGTGAAAGCGAATCCGGAACCGACGGCGATGCTACTGTTAGGCACTGGCCTGGCAGGCGTGGCGGCATTCGCGCGCAGGAGAGCGCGGCGTCGCAAACGATTGAACGAACAACGTTCTTAACTAAATTCAAACAGCACTCGATATCAGGCGGGCGGTATTACTGGCTCTGACACCAGCGTTTAATATCAAGGATGATGTCGTTCGTATCGGTGTTTTTCTTAATGGCATCGCGTGCGTAGGCGGCTAATTGCGCGGTGTCAAGGTTTCGATCCACGACATCTCCGGTTCTCGAAGACCAGACTACTTTGTAAACGTAGATTGACTGATCTTGCTTCGCTGCTTCCGCCTGCAGGTGATTGAGCCAACCGATAGCGTACTCGCGGTTTCCTTGTTGTAAATAAACCAACGCCAGGTAGAACTCTGCGTCTGCCAGCAAGCCAACTGTGTTGGTTTGCCTGGCAAACTTGTCGACGAAGTTGTAGTAGTGTCGCTCGGCTTGCGTCAACGCGGAGTGATCCGGTTTCGAGCGCTGTTCGTTGAGTACGTAGAACTTGCGGAACCAGTAGTTGCCGCGGTTGTATTGCGCGTAACCGGCGGTTTGCGATCCGGGGGAGGAGTCGATAGCTTGTTGGTAATAGCGATCGGCGGCGTCGCTGATATCATTGCTGCGATAGTAATAATCTCCAAGCTCAAGCAGCTTGGAGCCGTCGACTGAACCACCTTGCTGCCTCGCGGACCTTTGGCCCAACGCGCCGATCGTAACGAAACAGATGAGACATGTGAGAAATAAGGTTTTGATTAGTTTCGTCATCTGATCACTCCTTAGGCAACAGGCTTGGGGGCGGCGCTGTTTACGCTCGCCGGAGCAGGAGCGGCAGGAGCGCTTGATTGGTTTGGAGACTTAAAGATGCTGAACAGAATCGGCAATCCACCCAAAGCTGCGCCGAAGCTGATGATAGCCAGCATGGCTGGGTTGTCGTACCCGCCGGAAATGTCGAAGGCGACGATCTTGATCTTGGCCACGATGGCAATAAACGCCACCGTTATACCGATGCCGACGGCCCACAATGTGTCGAGCTTCAGGACTCCTTTCTTGTCC
>DATNJO010000556.1:0-6696 GCA_035603895.1 Pyrinomonadaceae bacterium | reverse complement strand
GCCTTTGCGGGAGAATTAATCTTCGCTGATCGCCACCTCGGTGTCGTTCGGAATCATGTGCCCGTCGGCCGTAATGATCGCGTGACGATCCGCCGTGATGTGTTCGCCTTCCATCGTGACTTCTTCGCCACTCGGCATCGACACCGGCAGATGATCGAGAAAACGTTCAGCGTCGATCGCCGACATGCAACCGGTTCCAGCAGCCGTTACCGCCTGCCGATAAAACGAATCCTGCACGTCGCCACAGGCAAACACACCCGGAATGTTGGTAGCTGTCGAGTGACCTGACGTTTGGAGATAGCCGATCTCATCCATGTCCAATTGGCCCTTGAACAGATCGGTATTCGGTCGATGCCCGATCGCCACAAACACGCCCGCACACGGAAAGACGAGTTGCTCACCGGTGTGCAGATTCTCGAGGCGAACACCGGTAACGCCTTCTTCCGGCGTACCGACAATCTCCCGCACCGCCGTGTTCCAGATAAACTCGATCTTCTCGTTCTGAAACGCTTTTTCCTGCATGATCTTCGACGCCCGCAACTTGTCGCGCCTATGAACCACATAAACTTTCGAGGCATAGCGCGTTAGAAACGTCGCTTCTTCCATCGCCGTGTCGCCGCCGCCAATAACGACGATTGTCCTGTTCCGAAAATGTGGCAATGGTCCGTCGCAAGTCGCACAGGCCGAAACGCCGTTGCCGCCGAATCCGTCGGGAACCTTCGCTTCGCCGGGAATGCCGAGCCACTTCGCCGAAGCACCAGTCGCGATGATCAAAGTTTCCGTCTGAATCGTCGGGCCATTGTCGATGTAGATCTGAAAAGGACGTTCGCTCAAATCGACTTCGGTGATCCAGCCTTCCAAAAACTCGGTGCCGAAACGTTCCGCCTGCTTGCGAAACTCGTGCATCAGTTCCGGCCCGTCGATACCTTCCGAAAAGCCCGGATAATTCTCCACCTCGGTGGTGATCATCAACTGTCCGCCCGGCGTGGTCTGCTGCGTGGCATCGGCCGGGGCATCGATCAGCAGCGGCTTGAGACTCGCGCGTGCGGTGTAAATCGCCGCAGTCAGTCCAGCGGGTCCGGAGCCTATAATGACGACGTCTCTTTTTCGCATTTGGTTATCCATTGAGAGCAGGAAGTATAGCCATTTCGGTTGAGCGTATAGTATAACTAGCGTCAATGAGGTAGTCGAACTCTGTGGCTTGCGGGCATTTGGAGTGCTGCGGGCCCGGGTCTTTCGAGCATGAGCAGCCCAGGAAGCGGTTCGCCAACGATTGAAACTATCGCCGTGATTGGCGCCGGCACGATGGGCCACGGCATTGCCCAGGTTGCCGCCGCCTCGGGTTTTCGAGTTCTTCTCAACGACGTTGATCGTGAAACCTTGGCGCGCGGCGTTCGCGCTATCGAAGGAAATCTCGCCAAGGGAATTCAACTCGCGAAGTTGACTGAAGACGATCGCGACCGCACGTTGCAGCACATTCATGGCACTACCAAAATCGAGGAATGTGCCGCAGCGGACCTGATTATCGAGGCTGCACCGGAGAAGCTGGACCTGAAACAAAACATACTCCGGCAGTTCGAAACCGTTTCCGGCCACCCATTCATTTTTGCGAGCAATACTTCGTCGCTGTCTATTTCGGAAATCGCTGCGCAGTCGCGCCGTCCCGAGGCCGTTATTGGCATGCACTTTTTCAATCCCGTGCATATCATGCGGCTGGTGGAGATCGTCGTAGGCAAGAAGACAAGCGACGAAACCGTACAGACAGTTACCGAAGTTGGCCGCAAGATGCGTAAGGAACCGATCGTCGTCAAAGATGTTCCGGGCTTTGCGTCGAGCCGGTTGGGAGTCGCGTTAGGACTCGAAGCGATGCGGATGGTCGAGCAGGGCGTCGCCAGCCCGCGCGACATTGATACCGCGATGGAACTCGGTTACAACCATCCGATGGGACCGCTGAAGTTAACGGATCTCGTCGGACTCGACGTGCGCTTGAGCATTGCGGAGTATCTATATCGCGAACTCGGCTCGGAAACTTTTCGGCCGCCCGAAGTCTTGCGCCGCATGGTGAGCGAAGGAAAGTTGGGAAAGAAAACCGGGCAGGGATTCTACGACTGGACGAAAGAAGACGCGCGCCGCGCACAGTCTTCGTAAACTCGAGTGCGTTTTGAGTTCAAGCTTTAGCTTGCCTACGTAAGAGCAGCCTAAAGGCTGAACTCAAAACGTGAACTCAAACCAGTTGCTTTGATGTGACGATGAGCACGCCATATAACAACGAAGAGAGACGATTCGCGCTGCGCATGGCGTTGCGCCTGCCGATTGTTATTTCCGGCCGCGCCGAAGACGGGTCCGCGTGGAGCGAGCCGACCGAGACAGACGACATCTCAACGTCCGGCGCACTCTTTCATCTGAACCAGAAAGTGACGCGCGGCGAACGTTTGTACCTGCGTGCGCACCGTCCCGATGGCACACCGATCGAAGCGACCGCGCTTGTGGTGCGTGTTGCGCCCGCGATCTACGGCACCGCGCGCGTCGGCGTGCAGATCGCCGAACCGACTGAAAACTGGTTGCGGTTGTTTGTGTCGTGGGTTGCCGACGAACAACCCGTCACGCCCGATCCGGATGGCCCACCGCCGGAACAAGCCCCAACGAAATCCTAATTTAATTCGGAGTTATTGATGCCCGAGACATACGAGACTTTGCTGCTCGAAAAACGCGAGCGCGTTGCCATTATCACGATCAATCGGCCCGACAAACTGAACGCACTCAACATCAAAACACGCGAAGAAGGTGCTGCTTTGCTCGACGAATTGCGCAACGACGATTCGGTCGGCGTGGTTGTGTTCACGGGCGCGGGTGAAAAGGCTTTCGTCGCCGGCGCAGACATCGGAGAGTTTGCCGGACGCACGTCGATGATGCAGCGCGACGTGATGATGAGCCGGTCGTTGTTCACCGCGATCGACAGTTTTCCGAAACCGGTGATCGCGATGATCAACGGTTTCTGTTTGGGCGGCGGTTGTGAGCTCGCGTTGGCGTGCGACATTCGCATTGCGAGTGAGAACGCGTCGTTTGGTCAACCGGAGATCAAGCTCGGAATCATTCCCGGCGGCGGCGGTACGCAGCGTTTGACGCGGCTCGTCGGTGAAGGCAAGGCGATGGAGATGATTCTGACGGGCGAATTCATCGACGCCAAAACAGCGTTGTCGATTGGCTTAGTGAATCACGTCGTGCCTCTCGATCAACTGCAAACGAAAACGATGGAGATCGCGAATCGCATCGCTGACAAGAGTCCGATCGCTTTGCAGCTCGCGAAGGAGTCGGTGAAGATTGCGTCGCGTTCGAATCTCGATGAAGGTTTGCGTCGCGAAGTGGATCTGTTTGCGCTCTGTTTTTCGACGGAAGACAAGGACGAGGGCGTCAGCGCGTTTCTTGAGAAGCGCAAGCCCGCGTTTAAAGGTAAATAGATCTTAGTGCTTTGTAGTTGGAGCTTTGTTCTATGAAAGCCCTTCTCCTCATCATCGGAATCATGCTCGCAACCGTTGGTGGCGTGCTTACCTACCGGGCGCTTTACGTCGAACCGAAGTCAGCGGTCATCATCACTGACAGCGACATTCGCCAATTGCCGAACTACACGCGCGTTGTGGGAGGCGCGCTGTTGTTTGTCGGCGGCACCGCCCTTGCGCTTTTCGCGGCCACTCGCAAGGTCAAGTAATTATCTTTTTTAAATTCCTTTCGAGTTCTTTCGAGTCCACAAGTAAGTTCGCCGTGTGTGGATCCGCAAGATCCCTGTCCGCTTTGCAGAGTTGGTAGTAGTACTTCAGGTCCAACGCAGACGCCAAAACGAAATAGCAGTTGTTGATGTAATCCGACTCGTGCCTTAACTCGAGCACGGTCCCACCCTCGCGCATGAAGAGCATGTTTGTCAGACCGGCTCCGTGGTTTGATGCGAGATAGCGCGCCCGGGAAATGAGTTTTACCTGTTCTTCAAAGGACAAGTCTTCTGCGCGAATGAACTGAAAATCGAAATTTTTAAAAATCTGAGTTAGCTCGTCTTCGTTGGCGATCCTGCGCCGGCCTGCGGCGCGGCGGCTGATGTATATGCGCTCGTCCCCTGGGCTCGAGACGCCAAACGCATCGAGCAGCGTTCTTCGCACGCCCTGAATAGCCTCATCTCTGAAATGACCGGAGGGCGCAGTGTGCGTAGGCATTAACAGACTCCGGCATTCAACAACTTCATCCTGTTGCATGAACTCCACGTGCTTCACACCAAACACTGCGAGAGACGACTTAACAAAGTCGCGTGTTTCAAACTCCCACGGCAACAGCAGCGTCATTTGGTCCAGCCGGTCGCGAACGACGTAGAGCCGCGTCAGCGCATCGGTGAGCCAGTGAAAGTAGCCTTTGCTCCAGTAGTCAGTAATCCAAAGCACCGGCGTTTCGATCCTTCGCCGCTTGCGCAGAAAATGATTCGTAACGAGAAACTTCAGAATGCTGCGGCGCTTCCATTCATCAAACTCAAACGCGTACGCAAACGACTCGGGCAGCATTTTCACGCCCTTGAAAAGCAGCCCTTCCGAACTCACGCTCACGTTTTCAAACCGCAGCAAACGACTCTCCGGGATCGGGCGCTCAAATTCGTGCTGAAAGAGATTGAGGTCAGCGTGATCGAAATTTTGCGGGAGCTTTCGTTTCGAGAATGACGCGGGACAAAGCGTCGTTAGCACTTCAGGCGTGGTGCGGTCGGGCATGGCGTCAACCCGTTGTTCGATCGATAAGGAAATACTCGTTGATCTTGTCGAGAATGATCACATTCTGCGCGCAGAGTTCGTAACCGTGAGTCTTCATCGTGCGAACAATCGCAGACTCCTGCGGATCGAGCCCTTCATCTTCAACGACGATAACTTTCGGCCGGAATCGTTTCCAATCGTTGGATTCAAGCACTTCGAGATCGTGACCTTCAACATCCACGTTCATAAAATCTATCGACTGACCCGTAGGTAAATGACGCTCAAGAACTTCAGCCAGCGGTAGTGTCGGAACTGAAATCTGTTGCTTCACGTGTTCCAGCATCTCGATCTGCTTGAGAAACTCCGGCGAGAAACTGTTCATCGGCGAATCTTCAGCGATGAAGTAGTAAGTCATCTCACCACGCTCGCGCGAAACACCGAGTTCAAGATTCACGTCGCGCGGCCTCACGCGATCGAACAACTGCTTACTTCCTGGCCGCGCCTCAACATTAATACCTTGCCAACCATTTAAATAGAAGAAGTAAGTATTCGAGAACAACGTGGGATGAAAAGCACCGACGTCGACGTAAAACCCGCTCATCTTGTCGGACCCGAGCAGATGCCGCAGCATCATGTCCTCGCCTGCCGACGAAAACGACGGCGCATACGAGTCATAACCAAGCAGTAGTTGCTGAAATGATTTTTTTAGACCAAGTGGCAACCATCGTCTGGTGAGCGTGCGGAAGCTGGGCATGTGCGTCGAGATTATAGCCACGGACGAACACGGACGTACACAGACAATGTATTTGCCGTGTTCGTCTGTGTGTATCTGTGATCGCACATAAATCTTGACTTGCCGAAGCTTTCAGATATTATCTCGCGCATTCAAAAGGGACGCGCGTTTTTTAACGGTTCGCCCAGTTCAATTAACCTCATCCACCTGCATGAGACTTCCTTACCTCGCTAGCTTGCAGAAAATGGATGCCTAACCAACAAAGGAATCTGCTATGGCTGTACTCTCACTTCCGAAGCAATCCAGGGTCGTGGTTGTGATTTGCCTGATCCTGCAAGTCATCGCACTTTACACCGTCGCAAATCACGGCCAAAGAAATCTCCTGGCCTGCGTGATTGCCTTCTTCGTCGGAGGCTATATCTGTGACACGATCAGTGGAATGTTCCACTTCAGCTTTGACTACGTTTGGCCCGCCCGCTTTCCAGTCTTTGGTCCAGTAGCCGTCGATTTTCGCGGACACCATTTGAAACCGGGACTCGATCCATCAGCCCTCGTGGCCAACATCACGCGAGGTGCGTATGGTGCTATTCCGCTGACCATTGCTGCCTGGATTGTGACGAAGACCGCCGATCAGACGTGGGGTTCGTTTTTGACAGTGGCGATTCTCATGTCAACCAGCATCTGGATGCTCGGTTTTCATCAGATTCACTCCTATACCCACATGGGTTCAAAACTGCCGGCGGCGGAATTCAATAAAGCAGTCATAGAAATAAACCAACTTCCGACGCGCCGAGAACAGAAAGAAGCGTTTATCAAGCTCTTCCGCGAGCTTGGTATTCCGCGCTACGTGCGGGTGTTGCAACGCTGCCGGTTGTTCCTGCGGCCCGAGGTTCATTGGCGCCACCACATCAATTTCGAGACTGACTTTTCGAGCGTCAATGGGTGGTCCGATCCGGTGATGAATTTGATCTATCGGCCGATAGCTCGGTGGCGGAAGGTCAAGGGACTGCCGGATTCCCATCGCAACGCTCACGAGCTTGATGTGGCGGCCAATAGCGCAGTGGCGGCGGAGGGTTAAAGCGGTTTTGCCCGAAGGTGCATTCGGCGCAGGATCTCTTCTCCCGCAAAGGCGCTAAGGCGCAAAGAAATCCTTTAGAAACACGGCAGCGCTTTGCGTCTTTGCGCCTTTGCGGGAAACTAATGGACTTTTCGGCCAAAGCCGCTTAAGGACCAATGAACGGA
>DATNJO010000555.1:0-4129 GCA_035603895.1 Pyrinomonadaceae bacterium | reverse complement strand
GCGAACTTTACGTCGGAGGTGCAGGACTGGCGCGCGGTTACCTGAATCGGCCCGAACTCACTGCCGAACGCTTCCCGCCCGATCCTCTTTCTGCTGAAACTGGAGCGCGGTTATATCGCACCGGCGACGTGGTGAGGTTCGGCGCGGCGGGCGAGTTGGAGTACCTGCGGCGGGATGACGAACAGGTGAAGGTGCGCGGATTCAGGATCGAACCCGGTGAGGTGGAGGCCGCGTTACTGTCACACGAGGCAGTGCGGGAGGCGGCGGTGATCGCGCGCGATGAAGGCGGCGGCCACCGTTTGATCGCCTACGTGGTGGGCGCGCCCGGAGTCGCCGTTCCGAATGCATCTGCGCTGCGCGAACATCTACGGCGTGTGTTGCCCGAGTACCTCGTTCCCGCCGTCTTTGTTGCGCTCGACTCGCTGCCACTGACTGGTAACGGCAAGGTGGATCGACGTGCGCTGCCAGTACCTCAGCGCGACGTAGTCACCGCCGAGTACGTCGCACCGAGAACAGAAGCTGAACGAACGTTGGCAGCCGTGTGGGAGGAAGTGCTCGGCGCGGGTCACGCCGGCGTTGAAGATAACTTCTTCGACCTCGGTGGCGACTCGATCCGCAGCGTGCGCGTTGTCGCACTAGCTAAAAAACGCGGGCTCAACTTCACTGTCGAGCAGCTCTTCAGACATCAGACCATCGCCGCACTGGTGAGACAGGTCAACAACAACGGTACTGACGACAGCACAGCGTTATCCGCCCCGGCAGATGGACCATTCAGCCTGATCTCGCGCCAGGATCGCGAGCGGATGCCCGACGGCGTGGAAGATGCGTATCCACTCTCAATGCTTCAAGCGGGCATGCTCTTCCACGGCGACATCAGTCAGGATCTCTATCACAACTACACGAGCCTTCACCTCTGCGCGCCCTTTAACGCGCATGCCCTTGAATCGGCTGTACGACGACTCATCGAGCATCATCCAATCCTGCGCACCTCCTTCGACCTGACGAGCTACAGCGTTCCGCTCCAACTGGTCCATCGCAGCGTCGAACTGCCGCTGCAAGTGGAAGACCTGCGCGCGATGAACGACGCCGAACAAGATGCCGCGATCGCCAAGTGGCAAGAAGACGAACGTCGACGGCGCATCGATTGGTCGCAGGCACCGCTAGTGCGTTTTCACGTGCACTTGCGCGGCGAGAATAGTTTCCAGTTCAGCTTTGCCGAACACCACGCGATTCTGGACGGCTGGAGCGTGGCAACGATGCTCGCCGAACTCTTCCGCAACTACTCATCATTGTCGAGCGGGGTTGAAGAACCGGATGAGCCACCACCTTCCTCGCTGTACCGCGTCTTCGTGGCGCTCGAACAAAAGGCGTTGATGTCGCCTGACGGCGAACAGTTCTGGCGTCAGTGGTTGTACGGCAGCAGTGTAGTCACGGTGCCGCGCCTGCAAGCGCAACGCGCGCCCGAAGAGCCCGCGCCGACGCACATAATCAACCTGCCGGTGACGCCCGAATTGTCAGACGCGTTGAAACGCACGGCGCGCAAAACCGGAGTTCCAATCAAAAGCGCACTGCTTGCCGCGCACCTACGCGTACTGAACCAGCTCGGCGGGCAGGACGACGTGGTGACCGGCATGGTCTCGCACGGCCGGCCCGAAGCGGCGGACGCAGAACGCGCGCTTGGTCTATACCTGAACACGCTTCCGTTTCGGCTGCGTTTGCGCGGCGGCACGTGGACCGAGTTGGCGCGCGAGGTGTTCGCTGCGGAGGTGGACGCGATGCCGTTCCGCTATTACCCGATGGCCCAAGTGAAGATCGATCAGGGCGGACGCGCGCTATTCGAAACGTGCTTCAACTTCACGCATTTTCACGTCCTCGACGGCGTGCAACGGAGTAACGAGATCGAGGTGCTCGACCAGCAGGCTTTTGTGCGAACGGAGTTCGTGCTCACGGCCGACTTCTCGCTCAAAGGATCCGACGCGCGAGTTCATCTCACCTTGATCGGCGACGGCGAGGTGTTGAGCCGCGAGCATCTGGAATCCATCGGAGGTTACTACACGGCAGCGCTTACGGCGCTGGCCGATGAACCTGCGGAGCGTTATGAATTGAAGTCGCTGCTCAGCGATAAGGAACGCGAGCGGCTCGTCGTCGAATGGAATGACACTGCGGCTGAGTATCCGCGAGAGCTTTGCATTCATCAGGTATTCGAGCAAGAGGCGCGGCTCCGGCCGGACACTGTCGCCGTCGAATCTGTCGATCAGCAACTGTCATACGCGGAGTTGAATCGTCACGCGGACGCGCTCGCGGTTGCGCTTCGACGGCGTGGTGTCGGGCCGGACGTGCTCGTTGCGGTAATGCTGGAGCGTTCGGTGGAGATGATCGTCGCACTGCTGGCAGTGAACAAGGCGGGAGGCGCGTACGTGCCGTTGAATCTGTCCGATCCGCCCGCTCGCCTCCGGTTCATCGTCGAAGACGCAGCCGCGCGCGTGCTGTTGACGTCCACTAAGTTCCGCAAGGAGATCGCGCGGGAAGCGATCGCCGTGGACGTGATCTGTGTAGATGCAGACGAACACGCGGATGAGGATTCCGCCGTCACGGCGCTCGAGGCGACGCCCGATAACCTGGCTTACATGCTGTACACCTCTGGCTCGACCGGCAAACCGAAAGGCGTTAGCGTCACACACTCCGGCGTAGTCTCGCTCGTACGCAGCAACAACTACATCGAGTATGGACCAGGCGAGGTGATGCTCGAATTTTCTCCCGTGTCGTTCGACGCCTCGACGTATGAGATCTGGGGTACTCTGCTCAACGGCGGCCGCCTCGTGGTCTTCCCGCAAGTCGTCCCATCGGTGCGCGAACTGGGCGAATTCGTTGTCAGAACGCAGGTGACGTCGTTCCTGCTGACGCCGGCACTCTTTCATCAATTCATCGACGTCAATGCCGGCGCGCTGGGAGCATTGAAACAAATGCTGTCGGGCGGTGACGTCTTGTCGCCTGCGCCTCTCGACCGCGCTGCAGCACTACTCGAAGGCCGCAGTGTGATCAATGTTTATGGACCAACTGAAACGACCGTGATGTGCTGCGCTTACATCGTCCCACAAGAACGACCAGCGGGTTCGATACCTATTGGTGGTCCAGTCCCCAACACACAAATCTACGTCGTTAACGGTTCGCAGCCTTCAGGCGTTGGCGAGCGGGGCGAGATCTACATCGGCGGCGTCGGACTCGCGCGCGGCTATCACAACCGGCCCGACCTGACGGCCGAGCGCTTCGTCCCCGACCCATTCGGCAAACAGCCCGGCGGACGGCTCTACCGCACCGGCGACGCGGGCCGTCACCTGCCCGAAGGCGTCATACAGTTCATCGGGCGTCTCGACGAACAGGTCAAGATCAGCGGCTTCAGAATCGAGCCGGGAGAGATCGAGGCCGCGCTGGAGACGCACCCATCCGTGGCGACGGCAGTGGCCGTGGTGAACGAAGAGACGCCGCACGACAAGCGATTGATTGCTTACATCGTTGCGAAAGAGGATGCGCCTTCGACGAGCGTGGACGAGTTGCGCGCTTACCTCAAAGAGCGCGTGCCTGAATACATGACACCATCGGCCTTCGTGATGCTCGACGCATTGCCACTCACACCGCACGGAAAGGTGGACAAGGCTGCCTTGCCAACGTCACAAACCAACACCGGCAGACCTGCCGGCGAGTACGTCGCCCCACGCAACACGATCGAGCGGCAACTGGTCGCCATCTGGGAGGAGCTGTTTAAGACGAGTTCGATCGGCGTGCGCGATAACTTCTTTGACCTGGGCGGACACTCGCTGTTGCTGATGATGCTCGTCGGGCGGATCGAGGAGCGTCTGGGCGAACGAGTGGCGATGGCCGACCTATTCAATGGACCAACCATAGAGAATCTTGCGCAGTTGATCGGTCAACACGGGCGACCCACAGTGACCTCGGTCATCGTCCCGATGCAGACGAGCGGAACAAGACCGCCGCTCTTCGGACTGCATCCAGGCAGCGAAGAGGTTTGGTGTTATTCGGAATTGGTGCGCCGCCTCGGCACGGATCAACCTTTCTATGGCGTGCAGGCGCGCAGGTTGGACGCAGCCGGTTTCGTGAAGCACACGGAGCT
>DATNJO010000554.1:0-8614 GCA_035603895.1 Pyrinomonadaceae bacterium | reverse complement strand
GACTTTTTCGAACGCGGCGTTGACGGTTGCTGTCTGACGATAAGCCTGCACGAGCGCCTGGGCTGCTTCTTTCGATTCCGCCTCGCCAATCAGGAATATGACTTCGCGAGCTTCGTGCGGTGCGAGTTCGATACTCGTTTGAACCGCCGCACATGGATCGAGTCCGGCGCCGTCACGCCCGCTGAGGCTTACACGACGCATCGCCACGGGCGCATCAAGTGAACCATTGCGGCCGATGAACTCCTTGCGATCGCACGTTGCGCTGGTGAGCGGTTCACTCGTCGCCACAAATGCGACGAGATCTGCAAACTCATTGTTGTACGGATTGTGCGCGAAGATCGTCGCGGCTTGCGTATCGATCTCAGTGATGATGTACGGCGCTGACGACGAACGCGCGACGCCCATCACCAGCTCGTTGTAGTTCGTAATTGTCAGTCGCCGCTTGCGGCCCGTGCGATTGCGCAAACGCAGCAAAGAGATCTTGACCGTAGCATCGAGCGGCGCGAAGAGCAGCAACTCCTGCGAGACGCCGTGACTCGTGTGTTCGAAAACGCTGTAGCCCTGGCCGTGCCTGATGATGTAAGGCTCGCGTTCGCGAATCGGCAGAGGCGTTGCGGACCAGACGGTGCCGGAGTCTTCGTCGCGCAGGTAAACGACTTCGCCGGGCGGATCGGTAATCGCGTCGTTGGACCACGGCGTCAAACGATTCTCACGGCTGTTCACCGACCACGTGTAGCCGCCGCCGGTTTCGGTAATCTGAAAACCGAAATCAACTGCATTGCCGATCACGTTGGACCACGGCGCAGGCGTCCATTGTTCGGCGCCGAGCAGTGTGACGTACTCGCGTCCGCCCTGGTGAAAGCCGCCGAGCCCGTTGAAAAAACTCAATTCCGGCGGCGCGATCGTCGGCTCGGGATAGGTTTGCGACGCCTGGCGTGGCATCAGGATTGGCGGCAACGGTTCTTCAACGCGGCGTCGTTCGACCTGAGCTTCGAAGGTACCGCGATCGGCGACGATAACCACGCGCGCCACGGCGTGCAAAAGAATTCGATCCGCTTCTGGTATTTGATCTGCACGTCGTAAGTAAACGCCGCCGGCTTTGTCCTGAAGCCCTTGCAGACCGCCGGTGCGTACGATCGTTTCGAGCTCTTTGTGCAACGGCTCCAGGTAGCTCGTCGGTGTGTCGTTGAGAATCACCAGATCGCAGCGCAGTCCTTTGTAATGCAGGTACTCGTGACCGCGAACGAGTTTTTTGACGGTCGGAAGATCGGCGGCTTTGTCGATGCGCACGACGATGATCGGCAAATCGCCGCTGATACCGTGCGCCCAGAGACTCGATTGCGATTTCGTGTTGAGCGCGAGCACGTGCGATGTCGGCCGCAAAGATGGATCGGAATAAAGGATCCGCGCGGCGAGGCGCTGGAAGAGATGTGCTTCTTCCGAGTCGATCTTCAGGTGGCTCATCTCGACCTGCGCCTTGGTCCAGGCGAGACGGAGTTCGCGTTCGAAGATGTTTGGATCGTGATACTTGTCCGCCAGCGCAATCGCTTCTTCGCGTGAATGCGCAATGGCGGTGCTGAACGAACAGCTTACGGTCTGGTTCGGTTGAATCCTTACGCGGCGCCGCAAACTGAACACCGGATCGAGCACAGCGCCGGTCGTGTTTGAAAGCGGACGATCCTCCATCACCGCGATCGGATTGCTCGCGGTGCGGCCGCGCCCGAGAAAACGGCCGCGATCGGTCTCGTATTGAATCGCGCCTACCGAATCACCCTCGACGACGACGACGTGAATGCCCCACACAGGGCGTTCATCGCTCGAACGCCGGCGCCGGTGCGCGAGGAGCGCGTTCTCACCGGCGAAAAACTCGGTCTCGATGAAGAGGTTGCCGAACGCCTGGTGCGCCGCATCTGCTCCGAACGCGTTGAGCACTACTTCGGCATAACTCGTCAATTCAACCTCGCGCGTGCGCGTCGAATGGTTGGTCAACGAAACGCGCCGCACTTCAGCATTGTCTTCCGCGGAAACAACCACCTCCATGCGCGTCGAGATGCCCGCGTCGATACGTCGGAAGTCAGCCTTGTCTTCGGAAAACGCGACCGTGTACGCCTGTGGCCGTCGTCTCACCGGCTGGTGTCCGGCGGACCAAACCATGCCGCTGCGCACGTCGCGCAGGTAGATGAAAGCGCCCCAGTTATCGCGCGTCACGTCTTCGCGCCAACGCGTAACCGCGATGTCTTCGCAGTTTGAATAGCCCGAGCCGGCGGTCGTGAGCATGACGTTGTAAGCGCCGTTGGAGAGCAACTGCGTGCGCGGCGTGTCGAGATCCGCCGATTCGTAAACACGCGTGATCATGCCTGGCATGGTTTGGACCACGCGTCCGGTCAGGACTTCTTCCGCGCGCGGATGAGCGGCCGGAACGCCGATCGGGACTCGCTCCTGCAAAAGCAACTCGGTGGCTTGTACGGTGGGATCGCTGTGGAAGCGGCGTTCCATCACGTCGTTGCATAACAGGTTTGTCAGCGCGACGAGACTCATACCCTGGTGATGGGCCATGAAGGCGCGAATCAGAACAAATTTCTGGCCTTCCGGCAGGCGCTCGGCCGTGTAATCGATCGACTCGTAAAAGCCCAGCGAAGCGAATGCACCTTCTTTTTCGAGGCGGCGCAAATTGCCGATCGCGGCATGTGCGTCGATGGGTGCGGCGAGCAGGGTTGCGTACGGCGCGACGACTACATCTTCGACGAGTCCGCGTTTCAATCCCAGACCGGGAACGCCGAATGGTCCATACTGGTAGTTGAGCTGGAGGTCGCGAACGTTGTAGGCCGCTTCTGAGATTCCCCACGGGACACCGCGTTCCTGTCCGTACTCGATCTGGCGGCTAACGATTGTTTCGTAAGTTTCGGCGAGCAGTGTCGCCGGATAGTTGCGCATCACCAGCAGCGGCATCAGGTATTCGAACATCGTGCCGGTCCATGAGAGCAGCGCGCGTCCGCCATCGACTTTGGTCAACGCACGGCCCATGCGAAACCAGTGTTGCTGAGGCACGTCGCCTTTAGCGATGCCGACAAAACTCGCGAGGCGCGCTTCGCTGGCGAGTAGATCGTAGAAGGATTCGTCGGCGCGCGATGCCGTGACGTTGTAACCAATCGTGAACAACTTTCGCTCGACGTCGAAGAGGAACGAGAAGTCCATCTCCTCGTTGATCTGATCGCATGTTCGCGCCATGCGGCTTAGGCGCGACAGCAAATCATTTGAACCGCCGGCGGCTTGTTCAAGTGCTTTGGTTAGCTTCGCTGAAAGCTGTGCGAGCTGGTCTGAGTCGTGATTCTGGAAAGCTGAGAGTTGGACCAGCGCTTTGTCGCAGAGTTGCGGAACTTCCGCGAGCGTTGGCACTTCTTCCAGCAGCTTAATGATGGCAGCCCACTCTTCGCTGGCGCCGATTGCTTGTTTTAATTCAGGTAACAGGCGGGCCCACGTTGTTAGCGATTCGGTATCGCGCTGGAGACAAGTCACCTGATGTTTGAAAGCACTGACCCACCAGCGCACCTCTTTAAAGTTGATCTCGCCATGCTCGTGCGCGAGGGCGTTGACGATGTCGTCGATCTCAGACGTGCGCCGCGAGAGGGAATCGATCAGGGCACACCATGCAGCCAGATCGTTGGCGGGGTCGTGATTCAACAACTCCTGGCAGGCGCCGATCTCATCGCGCAGTTGGCGGACTGTCACCACTTCGGTGCGTTGGCGCACACTGCCCAGACCGTTAACTTCAGATGCGAGCGCATCAATTGTGTCGATCAATCCCGAAATGACGTGCGGGCCAAACATTTCATTGTCCGGTAGTTCGACACAGCCTTGTTTGACCGCCACGAGATGTCCGGCCAGGTTGCCGCTGTCGACGGTTGAAATGTACTGCGGCAAGAGGGGCTCGAGCGTCTTCGAGTCGTACCAGTTGAAGAAGTGACCTTTCATCCGGCCTAACCGCGACATCGTTGAGAACGTCAATTCCTGGCGTTCGACGAGTTCGAGCGTGCTGACGTAACCGAGTTCGTGTGCCGAAGAGGTCGCGAGCAACAACAATCCGATGTTTGTCGGCGATGTGCGATGAGCGATAACTGGCACGGGATCTTCCTGATAATTGTCAGGCGGCAACCAGTGGTCTTCGGGCCCGACAAACGTCTCGAAAAAGCGCCACGTGCGGCGTGCGATCATTCGCGCAAACTGTGTCTCACTGGCGTTGAGCACTTGTCGTACGAAGTGTCGTGGCTTGCTGGCCCAGACTGCGATGAATGGCGACAAGATCCAGACTGTTCCAAGAACGCCCATGAACGTCAGCGCCCACGGTTTGAACGTCGCAGTTAGACCAACCCCTGCGAGCGTTAGCAGTTCCGCCGGCAGCATCCACGAGATAAACGAAGCAACGTCGTAGCGCACGGACCGTTCCGCTTCCGCGGCGGAAACCCATTCGAGCAGCTTCTTGCGCGAGATCAGTTGCCGGTAAAGCGTGCGGACGATCGCGTCCGTCATCAAATAAGCCTGGTAAGGAAGAAAGACGAACGACAGCGCGATCTGCGCGGTGTTTGTACGAAACTCGCCTAAGACGCTGTAGAAGTGACTGCTCCACGGAATACCTTTGGGGTGGGTGAGTAATCCCGTCGTCACGTGCAGGTAAACCGGAAACGCGATCACGATGAGAATGAACGTGGCCCAGAGTATTGCCGGACCGGGGAAGATCGTGCACGCGAGCACGAACCAGATAAACAGCGCCGGCGCGACAAGACTGCGCCGCAGGTTGTCGAAAATCTTCCAGCGAGCGATCAGCGGCAGTGGATTGCGAATCGTTTGGCCGCTTGCGTTCGGTGTTCGCGGAAACAACCAGCGAATGATCTGCCAGTCGCCACGCGTCCAACGATGCAGACGCTTGGCATACGCTTCGTACGAAGACGGGTACTCGTCCAGGACCTCGATATCGGTCGTCAGTGCGGCCCGAGCGAATAACGACTCAAACAAGTCGTGACTCAGTAACGCATTCTCCGGCACGCGATCGTTGAGCGCGCTTTGGAAAGCATCGACGTCGTAGAGACCTTTGCCGGTAAAGCTTCCTTCGCCGAAGAAATCCTGGTAGACGTCTGAAACCGCGGTCGTGTAGGGATCGATGCCGGTGTAACCCGAAAAGATCTGGACGAACTTCGATCGTGAAGCACTGCTGAGCGAGATGCTGACGCGCGGTTGCAGAATGCCGTAGCCGTGGACCACGCGATTAGTCGCCTCATCGAAGCGTGGGCGATTGAGTGGATGCTCAGCCGCGCCAACCAGCTTGCGAGCAACGTCGCGCGGCAACTGCGTGTCTGAGTCGAGCGTGATTACGTAGCGGATCGATTGCCGCAACGCGTCGTCGGCAGTTTGCACTACGAAACTGGTGTCGCGTGCGCCGCGCAAGAGCCGGTTGAACTCTTCCAGCTTGCCGCGTTTTCGCTCCCATCCCATCCATTTGTTTTCACTTTGGTTCCAGAGGCGCTTCCGGTGAAACAGGTGAAAGCGGCCTTCGCCGTGCCGCTGGTTCAGCGCGTCGATCCCGCTTTGGGCCACAGACAAAAGCTGGGAATCAGTTGGTGTTTCTTCCGTTTGCGCATCACGAAAATCGCCGAGCAGTGCGAAGTAGAAACGCGGTTCCTGGTTGGCAAGAAAGTGGACCTCGAGCCGTTCGACGAGTTCGTTGACCTGCGATTCGCCGAGGAAGATTGTCGGCACCACGACGAACGTTGCCGCGTCTTCCGGCATACCAGGGAAAGTCTCGATTCGCGGCAACAGACGGGGCGGAAAGAAATGCGTCAGGTCCCAATTGATTACGGTGAGTGCGAGATCGCTCGCGGGAATGAACGCGACCACCGCCGCGACAAGAAGAATGATCCAATTAGCATCCGCCAGGTACAGCGCGATGAGTAAGAACGTCAGCAGCAGAACAGTCAGAGCGGAAATCGTACCGAGATACCAGCCGGTCGGATGCCGGAGCAAATAGCGCCGGAACTCTTCACCAAACTTCGGACGGTATTGAAAGAGCGCTTCGAGCTGCGGCAGTCCGTGATCGATGAGGTAGTAACCGACGTGTTTCCTGGCTTCGTCATTTTGGCCGGTTGCTTCGGAGGCGAGTTTGACGACGGCTTCCGCGATCTTAAGTTCGCTTGTTTTCGTTCGTTTGCTGATGCGCTCGATAACGTGGCGGTAACGATCGCGCGAGTTAAATTCCATCCGCAGATAGACGCCGGCAGGATCGTTACCCAGCACCGGCTCGATCAGGCTGACTTGTTCGAAGAAGTCGTTCCAGTCGAGCGTCGAGAGCAGACGCATGCTGGTGATGATGTTTCCGACTGTTACCTGCGCCGCGGCTTGTCGCTGGTGTTCGTTGTGAATGATCTGTTCGACGCTGGTGCCCTCGCGTCCCAACTGTTTTTCGATCCAGTCCATCACCGGCATCACCGAAGGGTGTTGTTCGCGCAGGCGTTGGACGAGTTGAACCAGAAATGTGTGTGGCAATTCATCTCGTTTGCTGAGCCGTTCGCTGACGATTGAATTGATGGTTGCGGGTTCGAGGGTCGCGAGTTCGAGCAACTTATCGGCGAGTTTGTCGGCTTCTTCGCGTTCGAGGCGCGCGCGCGCGATGCTGAGTGCGAGGCGGCGCAGGTTTTCGACCAATGCCACGCGCAACGTGATCGCCACGGCCCAGAGTTCGCCAATCGACAGTGGCGCGACGGTTTGGTAGGCCGCGATGAACCGCCGCAGCGTGTTGGTGTCGAGCCGCGAGTCGATGTGCGTGATCAGCTCGAGCGCGACGGCGTAGATACGTGGGTAGTCCTGGAGTTTGCCGGCGGCGAGCTTGGGGAGTTCGTGGTAGTAGCTTTTTGGCAGATCGTGACGAATTTCGCGCAGTTGTTCTTCGATGATGTGATAGTTGTCGACAAGCCACTCGGCAGCGGGCGAAATTCCGCGTCCTTCGCGAAGCGCTTCGACGAGGGCTTTGTAAGCCGCTTCGAGGATACGGCCGTTGTCGCGCAGGCGTGGCAGGAGTTCGGCGCGGCCTTTTCGGGTTACGGTTTTGTGTTCGGCGGCGAGAGTTTGCGCGTATTGTTCGAGGCGTTCGACGCTGTAGAACTCCGCCTGAAATGGTTTTTCGTCTGTATCGCGGGATGGTTTCCGCAGTAACGAGGCAAACGATTCGACAAACTCGCCCATGTAGTCACGACCAAGTAAACAAGTAGCAGGGTTTTAGGGGGAGTTTTAGAATAACACGAACTTGAGCTTTGTGCTTTGTTGCTATACTTTCGCGCCATGCGCGTGTTGGGAATCGATCCGGGCAGTCAGACGATGGGTTGGGGCGTTATTGAAGGCGACGGGCGTCGTTATTCGCTGGTTACGTATGGAGCGGTGCGTGCGCCGTCGTCTATGAGATTTTCCGCGCGGTTGTTGCGGATGTGCAAAGGGCTCGAGGAAGTGATTGCGGAACACCGGCCGGATGCGTGTGCGCTTGAAGATGCGTTTCTGGCGACGAATGTGAAAGTCAGTATGAAGCTCGGGCAGGTGCGCGGTGTGGTGTTGCTGGTGGCGGAGCGCGCCGGGCTCGATATTCACGAATATTCGCCGCGATTAATCAAGCAGACTGTGGTTGGTTATGGGAATGCGGAGAAGCATCAGGTGCAGGAGATGGTGCGGTTGCTGCTGGCATTGAAGAGTGTCCCGTCGCCTCACGACGCTGCGGACGCGCTAGCAGTAGCGATCTGTCATTTTCATCATGCGCCGTTTAAGGAAAGAATTGTGGCTTTGGTATAAGTCCTACAGGACCTAACCGATCTATTAACCTCACTCTAGGAGAAAACAACATGAATCCTCACAAACTCACAGTACACGTCTCTCTTCGTAAACTCACCCTTCAGGTTTTCTTGCTTTTAATTCTTGTCTTTCTATTTGCGGAAATTTCCTTTCCCAAAGGCGTAATGGGTGGTCGTCGCGGAATAGTGGTCGACGAACGACTCGCCGCTCTGCGCCGCACGTCTCAACTAAACGGCCCGCTAGTGCGCCGTCTGAGCCGCGGCCGAATCGTCTACATCAGAGCTTCACGTACGACGCACGAAGGCGTCGTCTTTCTTCTGGTTAACGTAACCAGCCGAACCAGCGGTTGGATTCAGCGTGAAGCCGTCGTTTCACCGGCGCAGGCCGGCGACGACCGCCGCTTGCTCGATCTAATAAAGGTCTCCCAAGGCTTCGACCAGATCGTTCGCGCCCGAATCTTTCTCGGCCACTTCCCCCGCTCACCCCTGCGCCCGAAAGTCCTGCTATTACTGGGCAACACAGCCCAAGCCCAAGCCGCAGATCTTTCACGCGACGCCGCAAAACGCCTAAACAGTACAACAACTAACGCCCCCGACTTCACCTACTTCCTCAACTACAGCGGCCTTGACCGCTACAACCGCCAACGCGTCACCTTCCTCTTCAACCGCACCACCAAACGCTTTCACTACGACGGGGCGGCCTGGCGCGAACTCGCCCGCCGCTACCCCAACTCCCCGGAAGCCCTTGAAGCCCGCAAGCGTTTGGCCGAGTTAGCACAATCGACAGGATT
>DATNJO010000553.1:0-10840 GCA_035603895.1 Pyrinomonadaceae bacterium | reverse complement strand
CTGGTCAGTGAAGTTACCCGTATTCGTTGCACGGAAGCTGAAGAGAACCCCGGTTTGGCCGGGCACCACACTCGGATCGGTGGCGCCATCAGGCGTGATGGTCAAGCCGGAAACCTTCGCAACCGTGACGATTACGGTATTGGAAACTGTGGAATAGGAACCGCCGCTGCCATCTGAATACGTGGCGCTGGCCTGGTTCTGGATTTGAGTGTCGGCGGCAGTCTGTGCGGAAGCGTTACCAAACATCGCGCAGGCAATGACCATCGTCACAATCAACCGCAAGAGAGCGGTGTGAGCTCGGCGAGTTGCTTTCTGATTCATCATTAATCCTCTAGGGGGAAATCTGTGAGATTGAGACAGTTTCGGCAGACCAACTGAGGCAAAGAAGAAGCGGGTCTGAAAGTGTCAGTCGGGTGTTTTCAGTTCAGGCGAACTTTGTAGAAAGCACTCAACATGGCGCCCTCGTTCAAAGGGTCGGCCCACTCGTAACGAATTTGGGTGTACATCGAAGTTGGAGCGGGGACTTTCTTTGTGGAACCATCCGCTTGCTTTTCTTCAATGGTGGGTTGGGCAGAAAAAGTCTTGCCGTTGTCGATGCTGTAGGTCACTTTTGCGGAACCATCAGCAGAGACGCTCCCGGCGACGATCTGAGTGCCAGCAGGAATAACGCCGACCGCTTTGTAATCGCGCGCCGGAGCATTGCCTTCATTCGACGATGTGATGGTCCAACTCATGATCTCGCCGCGATTAACGGTGACACTTTGGTCGAGAGCAATGGATTTCTTGTCGCGTTCGACTGAGCCTGAGAGCATTACTTTGACTTCAGGACGGGCGAAGGTGCGAATGATCGAGAATCTCTTCTGCGCCATTGCTGCGACGCTGCCGAGCACAATTAGTGAAACGAGCACGACCGGCACAGGGCGTAATTGCTTCTTCAATTTCATAGTTTTCTCCTGAGTATCGATTGGCTAGGCGAGCTGGTGTTGAACTCGCTGAGTCCGCACGGATGGAATTAATCCGCGGCAAGGCAGTACAAATGGTGTGCCTCGCCTCGGCAAAATGCTTCAACTATTGGTGGAAACGGGACATAGCTCCCCGGACCAAGACAATTCGCCCGGGCAAATCGACTCGAGGTGCCGCTGTTCGTCAGTCAAGAGAGACAAGAAACGTCACTTTGAACGCTGTGAGGATATTTTTTCTCCCGATTGGTGTCGTTCCGAAAGCCGGTCATAGCATGAGAAAGCCCCTGCGCATAAGGTATTCTCGCAGCGCTGCTGCTTCCTCGTCTGCACCGCCGAACCAGCAGTTATACGCGAAGGCAGATCGTTTACGCCCAATCAAATCAACGACAGAAGATGCTCAAACCTCCGCTTCGAGCACGGGCTCTTCGGTGCGTGCGGCGCGGCGCTCAACCCACTCATAGACCATCGGCAAGATCACTATCTTGATGGGCCGTGTTAGCAAACCTCCGACGACCACGATCGCCAGCGGTTTCTCGATTTCTGCCCCGGTGCCGGAGGAAATGATGAACGGAATCAAACTAATGCTGCCGATCAAGGCGCTCAATAATTCAGCGCGCAAACGCACACTCGCGCCGGTGACTACAGCTTCACGCAGTTCCACCCCGCGATTGCGCAACTTGTTGATGTAAGAAACCATCACCATCCCGTTTTGCACTGCAACACCGAAGACCGCGATGAATCCAACTATTGCGGGAACGCTAAGCGGAAATCCCGAGATCAAAAGAAACGTCGTACTGCCAACCAGCGCAATCGGTATATTGAAGATAATGGTCAATGTGTTGCGCAATGAACCGAAGCAGGCGTAAATCAGTACGAATACCAACAGGAGCGAGATGGGTATGGCAATCAGTAACCGGCGCTCAGCTTGCTGCGCGTTTTCGAATTGCCCTCCCCAGGTGATGAAGTAGCCGGGCGGCGTCGTGACCTGCAACGCCACGGCCTGCTGCGCATCGCGCACAAAGCTGCCGATGTCGCGGCCTTTGACGTTGCACATCACCACGACTCGCCGGAGCGAGCTCTCACGGTCGATGACCGAATCGCCGCTGGATAATTTAAATGTCGCCAATTGTCCCAAGGGTATGCGTCCACCAACTGGCGTGGCGACCAGGATATCGGCGAGCTTTTCCACTTGATTGCGGTAGTCCTCTTTCAGTCGCACAAAGATCGCAAACCGTCGCTGCCCCTCAAGGACATCGGTTGCCTCATCTCCGCCGATGGCAATCTTGGTGACTTCGAGCACGTCCGCGATGTTCAATCCGTAGCGCGCGATCTTGTCGCGGTCGACATCGACTTCCAAATGCTCTTCGCCAGCGACTTGCTCAACTGCCAGATCTTCGACGCCGCGGATGTGTGACATCGCGTCGCGAATATTGTCCGCCACTTTGCGCAACGTGTCTTGATCTTCACCAAAAACCTTTACGGCGATTTGCGCATTGATTCCTGAAATCAGTTCGTCATTCCGCGTTTGAATAACCTGCGAAAAATTAAATTTCACACCGGGCATACTCTCGATGCGACTCCGCATTGCATCGACTAACTCATCTTTCGTTCTGGCAGTGGTCCATTGATCCTTCGGTTTGAGCCGTACGTAAAGCTCATCGTTACTGACGCTTTCGGGATCGCCTCCCAGTTCGGCACGCCCGATTTTTGCGACGACGGTTTCAACTTCCGGAAACTCCCGCAGGGTTTTTTCGATTTGCGAAGACACTTCTATGGCCCGCGGCAACGAAATGCTTGGCGGCATAGTGGCGCGGACAAGCATGTTCCCCTCATCGATCGTAGGCAGGAACTCGCTGCCGAGAATAAAAATGTCCGCCACACTCCAAACGAGTAATAAACCCGCAATCGTCAGTGTCAGGTAGCGATGACGAATCGCCCACTTAAGGACTGGAATGTAAATCCCTTTGAAGAATTGAATGATCGGATTGGCGCGAACTGCTCCTTTTTTCAGCCGCAGCCACAGCGCACACAGCATCGGTGCAATACACAGCGCCATTAACATCGAACCCATCATCGAGAAGGTGACGGCGTAGGCCAGCGGTTTGAATAACTTGCCTTCTATACCTTGCAGCGTGAACACCGGAAGAAACACAGCAATGATTATGAGAATGGCAAAGAACATCGGCCGGCCAATTTCCTGGGCGGCAACCAGGATGGCTTCGCGGGTGGAATGTTCCCGGTGTTCCTCCAGGTGGCGGTAGATATTCTCGACCATCACTACTGTTGCATCGACCATCATCCCGATGCTGATTGCCAGGCCTCCCAGTGACATGAGATTTGCCGACAAGCCCTCGTACCACATGAGGATGAAAGCCACGAGCATGCAAAAGGGAATTGCGGCAGCGGTAATAAATGAGCTGCGAAAGTTGCCCAAAAGCAACACCAGAATGATCAGCACCAGCACTTCGCCTTCAATTAGCGATTCAACGACTGTGTGCACACTGTTATCTACAAGTTCGGCTTGATCGTAGTAGTCAACTACGCTCACGCCTGGCGGGAGTGCCTTATTGATCTCCGCTACTTTTTCCTTGACTCGCTCGATTACCTGCTTGGTGTTTTCGTTGATGCGCTTGAGGACGATTCCGGTAACGACTTCTCCCTGCCCGTCCCTGGTGACCGCACCCTGACGGATCTCGTTGCCGACCTCCACTCGAGCAACGTCGCTGACTCGAATCGGCGTGCCGTTGCGCGAGTCGAGTACGATGTTTCCTATATCGGCGACGTCTTTGACCAGACCCAGCCCCCGAACGACGTATTGCTGGTCACCATGCTCAATGAAGTTAGCTCCCGTGTTTTGATTATTGTTCTGGATGGCTTCAAAGAGAGCTTTGAGAGTGATGTTGTAACTAACCAGCGCCTGCTGATCGACGATCACCTGATATTGCTTTACGTCGCCGCCAAAGCTGAGCACGTCGGCGACACCCGGCACGGTGCGTAGTTGCAGCTTCACAATCCAATCCTGAATCGTGCGCAACTCCTGGTTGCTCTGTCCATGGCCGACGATTTGATAAAGATAGACTTGACCGGTCCCGGTGGTGATTGGTCCCATCTGCGGCTCAAATCCAGCGGGGATACTATCTTTCGCAGCAGACAGGCGTTCAAAAACTTGTTGGCGTGCGAAGTAGATGTCGGTGTCGTCGGTGAAATAGACGGTAACGACGGATAACCCGAACTTCGATTCTGATTGCACCCGGGTCACACCGGCGATCCCGTTCATCTCGTTTTCGATCGGAAAGGTAATCTGCTGCTCGATTTCCTCCGGCGCCAGCCCTTCGGCTTCGGTATCGATTTCAACCTGCACTGGCGTGACGTCGGGAAACGCATCGACGTTTAATCTGCGCAACGCGAGAATCCCACCCGCCACGATCAGCATCGAGACAACCGCAACGAGCAATCGTTCCCGATAGAAGAAAGCGATAAAGTTATCGGTCATGGTGTCTCCGATTCGCGGTGGAATCCGCGTCCTCTCTACTGACCTTTATTGTCCAGCCTTGCTTTGTTCCAGCAGCAAATAGTTTCCCTTGACGACAACCTTGTCCCCGGCGCCGAGACCGTCGACGATTTCCACTCGATCATTGTTTTGAATTCCAGGCTGCACCTGACGTTTCTGGTAACCATTGCCATCAGCGACGAAAACAATTGTTTTCCCCTCGTCATTAAGAATGGCTGATTGGGGAATTGAAATGGCCGCTCGATTTACATCGGTGACTATTTGCACGTTCGCGAACATGTCTGGTTTGAGTCTGCCGTCTGAGTTAGCTACCTCGGTCCGAACCTTCACGGTGCGTGTGTCAGGATCGACGACGCTATCAACAAAAATCACTTTTCCTGAGAAGGTCGAGGCGGGAAAGGCAGGGACTGTCAGCCTTACTTCTTGTCCGGGTCTTACTCGCTGAAGATCTTTTTCAAAGACGTTCGCGTCGATCCAGACTTGCGACAGGTCGATGATCTTGAACAGGTTGGCATCAGTCCCGACGCTGGCGCCGATAGTGGCATTGCGCTCAACAACGATTCCATCGATCGGAGAGTTGAGTGAAAAAGTTGCAGCCAGATCGGTTTTCTTTGCGAGTGCGTCAATCGTCGCGTCGTTGAGACCGAGTATTTGCAAATGACGGCGCGCGGCGGTGAGCGCGGCCTTCGTCCCATTTACTGAGTTCTCGCCCGCAGCTTTAGCCACTTCAAGATCGTGTTCGGCGGACTGCAGATTCTTACCAGCAGTGATTTTTTGTTCGTAGAGCTGCTTATTGCGATCGTAGCTTTCCTGAGCGAGCTTGACTTCGGCAGCCGATGATCGAAGGGCATTCTCATAGTCCGCAAGAGCTTTGAGATAGTCTGCCTCGGCTTGATCGATATCGGCTGATTCGAGCTCAGCAAGCTTCTGTCCTTTTCTCACTCTGGTCCCCTGACCGGCATAGAGACGTACGATTCTTCCCTCATTGACTGGACCTATTACTGCCACACGATTTTCCGGGACGAGAATTTTCCCGGTCGCAGGAATTACACCAGCAATCGATTGCTGTGTAACGATCTCAGTCTCGATGGCGCTGCTCTGTGCTTGCGCGGGTGTTGGCGAACTGTTGACCGAAGCGGTAGTCGCCGGTGGCGTTTGCCTGCACCCTAACTGCATAGTCGCGCTGAGAAGCGTTAACAAGAGAATTGTTTGTAGCGTCTTCCAATGGTTCATGTTGTTCCTTTCGCCTTTGCCTCAGTTGTGCAAGGGCGTGGCAGTAGCGAGTTCAAGATCAAGCAGCGACATCTGGTAATCAAAGAGTGTTTGATAAAACCCGGCCAGCGTGTCGCGTCGAGTGCGAATCGCATCCAGCAAATCAAGCGTCGAGCTTTCACCGGCCTGCAAAGCGATCTCCGTCTTATTCTGAATGTCGTTGACTTTCGTAATCACGCCGGTTCGGTAAAGATCGACGCGGTGCTTTTGCTTCTCGAACGCAACCAGTGCCTTGTCTACGTCACTCAACACTTGATTAGTTAGGAACTGTTCCTGGTTTTGGGCTTTCTTTTTCTCAATGAGGGCTTTGGCCCGCTCGCCCTGATTGCGATTTGAGACGGGGATCTCAATGCCAACGCCAAAGGTGTAGCTGCTGGTGCCGGCTGGAACTTGCTCGATCCCGCCGCCCAGCGTGAGATCAGGAATGCGCTGAGCGTTCTGCAAACGGATATTCGCATCGGCGGCACGTTCGCTTAGCCTCGCTGCTTTTAAGTCGGGCCGCGCCGCTAACGCTAAATCGAGCAGTTCGTCGTGTGAGAACTGGTGAGCTTCATAATCAATTGATCCGGTGACCTCTATGTCCATCGTTCGATAGTCGCCACCGAGCGCGAATCGCAGGTCGCGCAAGGAGACTTCATAATCTCGTTCCGCGTTGGCGAGATCGCTGTCGAACTTGAGTTTCTCAACTTCGACACGGTCGAGATCGAGTCCCGAAATCTCGCCGGCGTTCACGAGTTCAGCGGTGTGCTTAACGATTTCTGCGAAGGTTGTTTCATTTTCCCGAGCGAGATTGAGCAACGACTGGTTCAGGACCACGGTGTAGAACTTCCGCTTCAGGTCATTGGTCAATTGCCAGACGACCATTTGGAACTGTCCTCGAGCCAGGTCTGAGTTCGCGTTGGCGGTTTCGATTCTTTTGCTGCGCTTTCCGCCAAGCTCGAACGTGCGCGAGATGCCATAGTCATAAGTTTGTTCTTTGATGAGTGGTCCGCTGAGATTTACCGGGAGATCGGATAGGCCCACCGTAATTGCCGGATTCGGTCGTAGGCGGGCTGTTAGTTTCTCTGCGTCCGCCGTTTCGATATCGTAACGAGCAGCCACTAACTCGAGATTTTGTCGCATGAAGATCTCAATAGCTTCAGCCAGAGTGACTGATTTTTTTGAGGTGGCTGGCGCTTGCGTTTGTGGTTGCGTGCGAAGCTGTATGGCGGCTTTGTTTGGGTCCACAAACACAGCCGGCTTCTCCTGCGCGTGAATGGCTGCAACCGCAAATAGAGTTAGTAAAATCCACTGAAAAAGGACGCGCCACTGATGCATTCCCACACCTCTCATTCAACTAGTGAATAGGTTGCTCCGCTCTGATTAGATCGATACCTGCAAGGCAGGCTCATCCGAATCGGAGTCTTTGAAATCGGTAGTACGACAGACCAGTCAAGCTGATGATCTGCGATTCACTGAATTGAGTTCAGAGAGAAGGAGGGCCGCGACCGAGGGTTGGTAAGGCTGAAGTTGAGAGATAGGAAATAGTTGGCTGAGAATGAAACGCGAATTGTTGTGCGGTGTGGGCGATGAGTACTACTGAAGCTAAACCGCCGAATAACTGTTGCTGAAACTGACAGAGCGAGCACTCGCTATGACTGGAGTGACCCTGATAGGAAGATTGTGAGTCGTCATCACCCGAGACTACTGCAAGCTGCGATGGGTTTGACGAAGAAACTCCGTGGCTATGTGCTGCCTCCACGATCGCCCCATAACCGATCGTAAGAAGCAACAGATACGCGAACGCAGAATGAATCCTCCCGCGCCGTACGGAGTTGAGTAAGTTAGAGCGGACGTTCACTTTGATCCGTGCCCTTTGCTACAGCACGATATCTTACTGGTAGGATGCTTGGCAAAGAGGCGTAAGGTGCAACCACTAGTCGGGCAGCGTCCCGCCGCGCTTTCGCTTACGACGCGTCCGACGCTTCCGTGGGCGGCCACGCGCCGATCCGCTGCCGCAGTGCAACGATCTTGCCAAGGTGATAAGCGTTATGTACCGCCACACTGCTCAGCTCGTCGGCCATTGTCACGCCCGGCTCTACCTCGAGCGCCAACCGCTCAGGCGTCTGCCCCAACGCTGCCGCAGTGCGAGCGCCGTCCAGGAACACTCGCACCAGGTCGTGCCATTGGTGCTCGTGCTCCGGCGTTGCGCTCGGGTACCTATCGCCGTCCGGATCACCCCGCTTAATGACACTCTGCTGGTACCCCACAACGTGCCACAGTTCCTCGTAGATCGAGTGCGACGCACCGTCCGGACATAGCGTGACTTGCTCGAGCGTTAGCCCGGACAGTAGGTGGGCTCGCTCGGGGAACTCGCCCACTAGAAACAGATGTTCCAGGATATGCATTGCATCGCTCCTTTCTCCCTATGTCAGGCACTGCGACAGCGAACTCACATGATAGCCTTATCGCCGGCGTTCTTCGAGCGCATTCGCATTACGAATGCGACAGGGAATAGAGAAAGGCCGCGGAATTTACTTCCAGCGGCCTTTCTTCAAGTCGTTTGCTCCCCACAGTGGACAATCTTCGCAACTTCTTGCTGACGCCAGCGACAGGAGCGGTTGAATTAGGTGGTATCACGCAACCCGCTCGGACCAGTTGACCTTTCTACGCAAGTTCCTTTTAGTTCGAGTTCGGCCTCGAGATCGTCCCCGTAAATGTCCCCAGGGCCGTACCGGCGCACAAGTTGGTCTCCGTGGATATTGTTCCGCTCCCCGTGGCGTTGGCGAACGCGCTGGTGCCACCGGTCACGGTGTAAGTACCCGTGGAAGTGATCAAACATTTATCTTTCGAGGTCTCAAACCGCCCACTGGTGGTAAGGAATACACTGTCCTTCTCGTTGGCCCCGATGAGGACAAAGGTGGAGTTAAAGTTCCCTTGATGATCCTGGATGCGCGTCACCGGCCCAGAGACGTCGCCCAGATGCGTCGCCTTGCCCTTAGTAGTGCCGTCCAACTGGAGCAGCCCGCCAGGCAGCTTCGTCACGGACGTGATTACTGCGCTACCTTCGACGGTGAACGACACCTGATCGGCGGCGGCGGTAACAGTGTTGGTTGCCGTGTTTATGACAAAAACGCTGGCTCCGAAGACAACGAGAAACAGCGCGAGCGTTACTACGGGAATCGCTTCGGCAAAAACCAGCTTTGATAATTTGTGAGTAAGTGATGACATAGTAATTCCTTTCTGTGGGGCGCTAGATGGTTTCTACAGCTAAATCAGAACATCGCTTTAGCTTTCGACTCCAGGGGTGATAGTTAATTCGTGACGCGGGCTTGGGAGGTGTGAGTCGCACGTGACGAGTATTTTCACGCGGACTCTACTCCTGCGGCTTGGTGGTGTCAATTAGAATCCCGCGTGCGGCGATACAAGCGACGGCCCATCCCCACAGTGGACAATCTTCGCAACTCGTCTCTGACGCTAACGACGAGTGCGCAATTTCTTGCAGCGTTGCGAGACGCGGGTGTAAGTTCAGCAACTCGATTCAACGATGCTATATACCACAGTGATTCCAACGGATTTTGACGTCCCATGATCGGGCCATTACCTAGTCTCACGAAACAATTCGTACCAGTATTTTACGCGCCTCGCGGTTTCAAGATATCGCTTCGTCTGGTTTCGTATAACGATACCGCCACCTTCTTACCCCCTCTTTCATCAGAGCCGGGAGGTATCGCAAAACTGCCGGCCAATCTACCGGACCCGAACGATAGCAAACAATCATCGTTAGAGTCCCCAGAAAGCTGGTCCAAGGTCAAGTCCAATGCCCACGTCCTCTTCGTGAAATCGAGGATTGGCGCAACCACTCAATGCGTTTTGTCTTAATTCTCACTTTTAAATTCAGAGTCAGTTTTGAGATTGGACCTTCTCACCGCGTGACAAGCTTCGCAGCTCTTGGGAGTGCCTCAATCGCCCTCAAGATTTGTGGGTCATGTGCTTTCAAGACGCGCTCCGCGGTGAGCAATCCGTAAAATGCGGCCACGATGTCGTAGCGTAATTGGCGCACGATGAACTCGCGGTTGGTGTTGAGTTGTTTTTCGGTCAGCTTGTAACTCGGCTCTTTAGCAACGAACTCCTTGAAGGCGTTGAATAAGCTGTCAGACACGGGGAACTCGTCGGGTTTGAGGTCATGGCTGAAGTCGACCGGACCGCGTACTTCGTAAGAGTTGAAGCCGATGATGCGCCCGTTCACCAGTTGGCGCGCAAATCCGAAGACCAGTTCAATCATTTGTGGTTGCTCCCTGCTGATCTCGACTGGTCTGACAACTTCATCCGGTTCAATGCCGCCTCGGTAATCACTGAAGCTGTGCTTGATTCGTCGCGGTGGGCCCTTGTAGTAGAAACTCAAATTCGAGTAGTCGCCCTGAACGAGACGGCCCAACGGCAGCACGATTTTTGAATTTGTGAGCAGTAGTGCGTTGCCGTACTCCAACGGGATAATGATCTGTATAACACCTTGGCCGAAAGTAGTCTCACCGACGATTAATGCACGCTTGTGATCCTGAAGAGCGCCCGCGACTATCTCGGATGCCGAGCCTGTGTTTTCGTTAACGAGCACCACGATCGGCGACTTATCAGGGTTGCGGTTGTTGGATTTGAACTCAAACTGACCCGAATTAGTTTTGCGATTGCTGCGCGTGAGAATGAGTCGCCCCTCTTCGAGAAACTGTCGGGCCACTCCTATACCATCCGCCAGAAGCCCGCCCGGGTTGTTGCGCAGGTCGAGTATCAGCGAAGTCATCCCTTTGTTATGCAACTCTTGCAGTTTATAGCTGAACGCGTCACCGCTGCCCGCTTTGAAGCCGTTGCCTAGGTCGATGTACCCGACACCTGCTTCGAGCATGTATGCATGCGGCACAGTCGGCTGTGGAAATGGCTCGCGGATAACCTCAACAGTCTGGAGTTCGCGATCCGCAACGCGTTCAATTGTGATTTTGAACTTCGAGCCGCGCGGGCCTCGCAACTTCTCGTTCACTTCCGCTAGCGAGTGGCTTTTCGCGTCCCAGTTGTCAATCTTGATTATCTTATCGCCAAACTTTAAGCCGCCACTTGTGGCGGC
>DATNJO010000552.1:0-9997 GCA_035603895.1 Pyrinomonadaceae bacterium | reverse complement strand
GAAATGGATCCTAACTTCGCGCGCGCGTACTACGAGTTGGGATTGGTGCTCGAGGAGCAAGGCAAGCTGGAAGAAGCGATCGGCGCGTTTCGCAATGCGCTCAAGATTTCACCTGATAACATCACGGCGTTGACGGCGTTGGGCCATGCGCAGGCGCTGGCCGGAAGGAAGAACGAAGCCGAGCGCGTGATTGCACGTTTGCAGGAGCTCTCGAAACAACAGTACGTCTCCCCGTTTCAGGCGGCGGTGGTTTACGCCGGTCTCGACAATCGGAAAATGGCGCTCGATGGACTCGAGAAGTCTCGTGAAGAACGGTTCAACTGGTTGCCGTTCCTGGGCGTCGATCCGGTTTTTAAGAATTTGCGATCTGAAGAAAGGTTTATAGAGCTAGCCAAATCTCTTGGACTAAATTGATGACAAACAGTCTTTCACGCCGACAGTTCGTTCTAAGCACCGCGATGGTGAGCGTCGCGGCTTTCATAAATCCCCGAAACCTTTTGGCCCAATCGGCAGCCGTGCAGCCGCTGTTCGCGCGGCTCGATCAATTCATCGCGCGCCACATGCGCGAAACCGGCGCGCCGGGGATGACACTCGCCCTCGCGAATCGCGATGGTTTGATTCGCGCGTCGACTTACGGCTTTGCGGATACGAAAGCAAAGGCGCGCGTTGTGCCTGAAACGATGTTTGAGATCGGATCGGTTTCGAAGTCGTTTGTCGGACTGGCGCTCTTGCAGTTACGCGATGAAGGCAAACTCGATCTGAACAAGCCCGTAGTTGAATACCTGCCGTGGCTGAAGATCAATTCGAAGTTTGAAGCGATCACGACAAATCATTTGCTCAGCCACAGCGCCGGACTGCCGGCCGCGCCGTTGTTGCTCGACGCTTTGCTTCACGAATTACCGGCTGCTTACGCGCCAGGTAAACGTTTTCTCTACTGCAACACCGGCTACAACATTCTCGGATTTCTGATCGAAGCGCTCGACAAGCGGCCGTTTGCAGCAGCGATGCGCGCGCGAATGCTCACGCCGTTGGGTATGACTGCGAGCGCGCCCGTCATCAGCAATGGTATTCGTGCACAGATGGCCGTGGGTTACGAACCGCTCAATGAAGGCAAGCCGTTTCCGAACGGTGGTCCGCTGGCGGAAGCGCAGTGGCTCGAGGTCGATGTCGCTGCGGGAAGCATTGCTTCAACACCGGCTGACATGGCGAAGTACATGCGCATGTTGCTTAATCGCGGCGCGTTGCCGAAAGGACGATTACTTTCGGAAGATGCTTTCGCATCGTTCATCAAGCCGGCGATCGACTCGCCGTATCGCGGCGAGCCCGCATCGTATGGTTACGGCGTGTGGGTGAGCGACATTGAAGCGCACACGCGTTTGCGTCACACGGGCGGCATGGTCGCGTTCAGTTCGTCGCTGGATGTCGATCTGACTGATGGTGTCGGCGCGTTTGCTTCGGTGAATGCGAACCTGCGTGGCTATCGTCCGGTGGCTGTGACGAAGTATGCGATCGAACTCTTCAACGCTTCGCTGGCGAACAAGCCATTGCCTGAAGCGCCTGCCGCTGCACCACCGCCGGAGGCAGTGAAAAACGCCGCCGAGTATGTCGGGGTCTATACCTCGCCCGACGGCAAGAAACTCGAATTTTCCGCTGAAGGCGAGAAGCTCGTACTCATGTACAACGGCCGCAAGATCGCGCTGGAGCGTATGGGTGGCGATCGTTTCATCGTGAAGCATCCCGCGTTTGATCTGTACGTGCTTGGTTTCGTGCGTGAGAATCGGGTGGTGACGCAGGTCTTTCACGGGCCTGATTGGTACATGGGCGCTCGCTACACCGGCCCGCGCACCTTCGAAGCGCGCAAGGATTGGGAAGGACTTGAGGGCCACTACTACAACGATAGTCCGTGGTATGGCGACATGCGCGTCATCCTGCGGCGCGGCCAACTCTTCATCGACGGCGTCCAGCCCCTCGTCCCGCGTGGCGATGGAAAATTCGGCCTCGGCGATCTGGACGCGCCGGATTGGATCTCCTTCGACTCGATCATCGACGGCCGCGCGATGGTCCTCTCCTACTCCGGCATCCCCTTCCGCCGCATGTTCACGCCTTAAGAGATCATGACCACCTCACCGGCTGAGACAGATTCCGACTTCACGTGCAGATGGAAACCCTTGACGAGTTCATGTGAAGGAGAACCCGTTTTTGGAGAACATGAAGGCCAGCATTACTGTGTTTTTCACCTTCCTTGTGAGGAGAAGAGCGCAGCTTTTTATAAGGCGCTTCATAACAAGTATGTCAAGCAGGACTTCAACTTTCGCGGCTTTTGGTTTCCTGCTAAATCGAACCTTTCGTATTTCAAGTTTAGCAGGCCGGTGGATTTCACCCAGGCGACCTTCTGCACTGATGCGTTTTTCTTTGAGGTGGTCTTCACTGAAGACGTAAGCTTTGAAGGGACGATTTTCAAGGCTGCTGCACATTTCGGCGAAGCTACCTTCCGAGGCTTCGCTAATTTCGCTTCTGCTAAATTTGGCGCAAAGGTTGATTTCAGCGAGACCAGCTTTGGCGGGCACGCAAGCTTCAACGGTGCAGTCTTTGAAGATCATGTTGTCTTTTCAAGTAAGCCGGAACCGGCATCTATTCAAACGCTTTCCCTGAGCCTACAGTTCGCCAGGATCGAGAAGCCCGAGCATTTTTCCTTTCACACGCTTACCTTGACCCCTGATTGTTTTGTAAACGTGGACGCGCGCAAGTTTGAATTCACGAATGTTGAGTGGCCTGAGCGAAAAACGCGGGATGAAATTACGAATCTTCGCTGGTCCAACGTTCGAGCACCTCATCGCATGTTAGCAATTGCCTGCCGCCAACTAGCTGTTAATGCTGAAGAGAATCACCGGTATGAAGAAGCGTCGAGGTTTCGGTATACGGCGATGGATGCGAGACGCATCGAGCATTGGCAGGGATTTGATCTTCGCAGGTTAAGTTGGTGGTACTGGTTCGCGAGTGGATATGGTGAGCGAATTGGGCGTGCTGCATTCATGCTGCTGTTCTTCGTGTTTTTACTTCCGGCGCTGCTTTATATGCACGTCGGGTTTGCGAGATGGGAGCCCAGGATGGCGAGCGAAAGGGAAGTGGCGACAGCACAAAAAGATGAAGTAGGAGCGCCGTTGAAGTTTCCGCGCGCGTTGACTTACAGCGCGGCGGTGATGACTTTTCAACGTCCGGAGCCACGTCCGGCGACTACAGTTGCGCAGACTATTGTGTTGTTCGAAACGATTCTTGGACCAGTACAGGCAGCGCTGCTGGCTTTGGCTATACGGCGCAAGTTTATGCGGTAACGTCCGTGTTTCATCTGTGTGAGTCCGTGGCACTAATACGATAAAGATGCGTGGCGCTGCGGATGAAGAGGGAGTTGTGGGAGACGGCCATGGACGCGAGGGTCGGGCCTTCGAGTTGGTTGGTGGCGAGGTGTTTTAACTGACGTCCGGGGGCGATGACGATCGATTCGCCATCTTCACTCAGGAAATAAATACGGCCGTCGGCGTAGATGGGAGAGGCGGAGTAGGTGCCATCGAGACGCGCGCGCCAGAGTTCTTCGCCGGTCTTCGCGTCGATGCAGGTCGCGATGCCGTTGTCGGTCACGATGTACAACTCGTCGCCAACGAGCAACGGTGAAGGCGTGCGCGGGATCGCGCGTCCGAGTTTCCACGCAATCTTCGACTTCGTTACATCGCCACGGCCATCCGGCCGCACTGCAATCAGCGACGGTTCCTGAAAGCCCGTGCAGATAAACACGAGGCCGTGCCCGTAAACCGGCCGCGGCACATTCGAAAACCCCTCAGCATATTTCACGCGCCAGATTTCTTTGCCAGTGCGCGGCTCGTAAGCAATCGCCTGAAACGCGCCCGGACTAACCACCTGATCGCCATCCGGCAAATTCAACACGAGCGGCGTCGTGTACGCCTGATAACCTTCGCGTGTTTTCTTCCAACGAACTTTGCCCGTCGCCTTGTCAAGCGCGACTACGTATTGAACGTCGAGACCGTCGCAGCTCACGATCAACAGGTCGTCGTAAACGATCGGCGAACCGCCTGGTCCATGCTGGCCGTTGTCGTAATCGAGTTTTGTCTTCCAAACGATCTCGCCTGTTTGCGTGATGCAAGCCGTTCCGTAGGCGCCGAAGTGCAGATAGACGCGGTCGCCGTCGATCACCGGTGTCGGCGAAGCGAAGCTATTCTTGTCGTTCATCAACTTCGGCGACTTGAGGCGAAAGACTTCGATGTTCTGTTGAATGGCGCCCGTATTTACGTCGACAGCGATCGCGTGCAGAGACTTGCCGTCTTCAGTCGCCGTCGTAAGCCAGATACGGTCGCCCTGAATCACCGGCGACGACCATCCGCGACCGGGAATGGCGACTTTCCAACGTACGTTCTTTGTCTCGCTCCACGTGAGCGGCAAGTTACGTTCGTCGGAAATGCCCTGACCGGTGGGTCCACGAAATTGAGGCCAGTCTGGGCCACAGATCAAACAGATTAAAAAAAGAAGGATCACATTAATAAGGATTCAACACGATGGGCGTGGACCATCTCCTCGCACGGCGACCACGCGAAGACTGTGAAGCGTCCATCCTGCGACGCCACCAGCGCAAGCGTGTCGCGCTGATCGTAGACAAACTGCGCTGCTGACAAGTGTCTCGTTCCGCCGTGCTCCGTCGGTTGGACCACGACGCCGACGTTTCCCATTACGGGTTCGGTCATCACCCACTTATCTACCGGCATGCTCTGTTCGTGACGTCGAATCTTCGCACCAAACGCGAGCACTTCCCACTGATCGTTCATAACGGTGGCGCCGTCAACCGCCGTCAGCCCGCCGATTGTGTCCACTGCGCGACGCATCGCGCTTTCCCACTGCCGGCGATCTTCGTGATTGACGTCCACTTCATGACGCACGAGGTCCGCGAGCGCCGAAAACGACGGCGCCACCGAGTAGAGGATCGGCTGCGCAATCGACTCCCGCCAGCGCTCGTCACCTTCCGGCACGACGAGCAGACTGCCGCCGTGACCGTGCGCACGCATGTTAGCTGCCAGTTGGACCAGCACGTTCAGCGAGTGGTGCGGACCGTTGGTCGCTGCCGCTGTGAACGCCAGCAGTGCTTTCAATAGCGAGGGACAGTCAGGCAGGCTCGTGCCTTTCTCGTCGATGATCTTCACGCGCTCGCCGATGAGCACGGCCACGTTTGCGTATTTACCAAAGCCGTCCAGCCGGCGATGCTTCACCACCAGCAAACCAGGCTCGACGTCTTCAATCACAAAACAGAAACTCGGAATGGTGCGCGTCGCGCCCCACACACGCAGTTCGTGATCGAACAACCAGACGCCGAGATGAATCTCCGGCCGTTCGACTGCCGGCGCGAGTTTTCTGAGAACACTGGCGGTCAGCGGCAACGGATGATCGAGTATCAACGGTTGGCCAGCGGCTTCGGGTGGCAGATAGGCAATCGAGATCTTCGGAAAGCGGCCTTCTTCGGGTCGAAAACTGGCCCAAAACGTAGCGTCGATGATGGCCGCGATCGAATGCGCGTCGGGTTGTGGCGCGAGCCCGTCTTCGCCTTGCCGGCGCGCCTCGGCGAGGTGACGCCTGAAGTGCGCTTCAATCTCCGGCGCCGCCGCGCTGGCCGCCTGGTATGTTGGAACAGTAGTAATCATTTCCTTGCTCGTGTTGCCACAAAGAGGCACAAAAAGGACTTGCCAACAGACTTACACCTTTTGTGCTTTTGGGTGGCTAATTTTGCGCCCCGTTTAGCTTCTTCAACGCCTCCGCAGCGTTCGTATTCTTCGGGTTCAGCTCCAGCGATTTTTTGTAGTTCGCGATCGCGAGTTCTTTATCGCCGTTCGTCATGTATCCCTCGCCGAGACTGTCATAAACGTCGGAGTCGTTAGGATAAAACTCCACGTTTAGTTTGAAGTAAAAAAGTGCTTCCGGCATTTTCTTCGCACGCATATATCCGTAGCCCAAGCCGTTTATACGAGCCTGATTGATTGCGGCGTTGTCGGGAGTGTCTTTCTTGATCTGCCGGTAGCCTGCGAGCGCCTTTTCGAAGTTGCCGGCGTTTAGATGCTCGAACGGGATCAACGCGTCGGCAGCAACTTTCGCAGCCGTCACTATATTTCCGGCGGGCAAGGTGACTTTCAGTTCGCTCACGCCTGCAGCGCCTTTTACAAACCTGTAAGTCAGAACTCCTTCGCGGCGAATGAACGTGCCATCGGCAACCGGCAACAGTTCAAACTTCAAATCCGCCGTCGGCCTGACAATCAATTTTCCTTCTTCTCGTGCGACCGTAAGAATGCGATCCGGATTAACCTGAAAACGCCCGACGTACTGATCGAGTGTTGCCGCGTCGAGCGAGATGAGCTCGTTAACAGCCGGCAGAAACTCGTCCCAGTTATACTCACGCGCGATGCTGCGCATCACTTCGGGCATGATCTGGCCGTTGTCGGAGTTAACCATAATCACTGCGCCGTAACCCTTCTCACGATGCATCAGCATCATTGCCCGGAAACCTTCATCCGCGCCGTCATGTCCGAAGTAAACGCTATTTCCGCGCTTGTCGATGAAGAACCCGAGACCGACCTGTTCCATAAACGGCGTGACCATCTTGTCGATCAGTTCTTTCGGCAGAACCTTGTTTGACTTTCCTGCATACGAGAGCTGAACTTCGATACCAAACTTTGCGAGGTCTGTCGGCGTGGTCCATAATCCCGCCGCCGCCATCTCCGGATAGACGTGAATCTTTCCGGCCACGAGCGCGCCGTCACCACGATGTCCCGAGGCGGCTTTCTTGCGCCAATCATCCGGCAGCGGCTGGCTGTAAGTGCTGTTGGTCATGTTGAGTGGACCGAGCACCGTTTCTTTCGCAATCTGCGGGTACGGTTTCTTCTCGATGTCCATGATCGCGAGTTGCGCGATTGTCGTGCCGCCGCCTGAATAACGAAACTTAGTGCCGGGTTCCATATCGACGCGCACGGCCGCGGTGTTGGCCGGTTCGGTTCCATCGAGCACCTGCGGCAACGTCGGAACCTTTTCATCAACAGCGTAACCGGGAAAACCATGCACGGTGAGACCAGCGGTGTGACTGAGCAAATTCGCGAGCGTGACTTTCTTCTTCGCCGTGAATTCGTTATCAGGCAGTTTCCAGGTGACGAGCTTGTTATTGATGTTTTCGTCGAGAGTGATCTTTCCCTGTTGCACTCGTTTCAGCGCGACCATCGCCGCCACCGGTTTGCTGATCGAACCAGCCTGGAAAAGCGTTTCCGTGGTTACGGGTTCTTTGGATTCGATGTCTTTAATCCCGTAACTGCGCGCCCACTCCACTTTGAAATCTTTGACAACGGCGACACTCAAACCCGGAACTTTCCACTGCTTCATCCGCTCTTCAAGAGTGAACGACGGATCGCCTTTGATCAGCACCGCGGGCAACAAGCCCTGCTCGACGCGTTTGACCTGTGTATCGACGCTCGTTTGACCGAGAACGGTGAAGGGAAGCATATAAGCGAACAGAAGAAGGAGGGAGATAGTCTTTCTCATTTTTGCCGTCCAGTGAACAGGGTATTTTCATCGACGAAGCAAAGGCCATTGCCCCACGGGTCGTTCACGTAAAACGATCGCTCGCCCCACGGACGTGTCACGACGTCGCCGGCACTGGCGCCGTGTACGTCTTCGGTCGACAAACAGTTCAACTCGCGCGCGCGCGCGTGAACTGCGTCGACGTTGTCGACTGCGAAATAAATGTAGTCGGGCAGTGGCTTGGGTTGCAGTCCGGAAGTGTTTTCGCCAGTGACGTCGACGAGCGCCAGGATCACGGGACCGCAGTCGATGTAATGACGCGAAGCGCGGGGGATTCTTCGTCCGCGATCGCCGAGGAGCGTCCCGTAAAACTCTTCAGCGCGGTCGAGATTGTCGACTTGCAGAATGATTCGGTACAGTGTGGGGGCCATTGCAGTGGGTCCTTTCAGCGTCAGTATTAGCCACAGATTAACGCAGATGAGCACGGATAAGAAAATCCCGTTCAGGTTTGTGCTCGACGAACTGGAACCGATCCGCCCGACAGTGAAACGGGCGTTTGGCTTCGCGTACATTTATCTCGACGGGAAACTGCTCTGCGGCCTGCGCGACAGCCCGAAGATGCCGTCGTGCAATGGGCTCTGGTTGTTTACTACGACCGAGCACGTTGATAGCCTTGGCCGTGAATTTCCCGAACTGCCGCGCCGTTATCTCTGGCGCTCCGGCAAGAAAGCGTGGGTCATCCTCGCCGCGCGTCTGGAGTTTTTCGAGGAATATGCCTTCAAAGCCTGCGAGTTGATGCTGAATGGCGATCGCAGGGTGGGCAGGCTGGACGTAAGAGCAAGAACAGCATGAAACAGGACTCCAACATTCGCGGGCTTGCCGAAAGGCTTTGGGATTATCACCGTCTGAATCATCAACTCGCACCGGCGGGGGCGATTCTGGTTTTGTGTAGTCACGACGAACGCGTGGCGGAACGTGGCGCGCACTTGTTTCTCGAAGGTTATGCGCCGCTGCTGATCTTCTCTGGCGGCCAGGGCGCGATCACGCAACGACTCTGGAACGAACCCGAAGCGGAACGTTTCGCACGCATCGCGATGCGTATGCACGTGCCGCACGATTCGATTTTGATCGAGTCGAAGTCGACAAACACAGGCGAAAACGTTCAGTTCACGCGAAAGTTACTCGCCGAACGCGGAATCGATCCGGAGAGCTTCGTCGTCGTGCAAAAGCCATACATGGAACGGCGCAGTTATGCCACATTTCTCAGGTACTGGCCTGAGAAGCCTGTGGTGGTGACTTCGCCGCAGGTTTCGTTCGCAGACTATCTCGCTCAGTACACGCACAGTTCGTTAACACCCGACGATGTGATCGGCATCATGTGCGGCGATTTACAGCGGATAAGGTTCTATCCGGAACTCGGCTATCAGATCGCGCAGGAGATTCCGGACGACGTTTGGAACGCGTTCGAGCAGTTGGTTGAGGCAGGTTATGACAAATATTTGATCCGGGAGAAGGAAACTACGAAATGTTGAAGAAAACCCTCTTGTTTGTTTTGTTGTTTGCGGTCACGACGGATCGAAAGACGAGACGCGCACGCGCAATGCAGACTTCTTCGACGTTGAGAAGTTTCCCGAAATCACTTTTAAGAGCGAACGTGTCGAGAAGAAAGGCAAACAGTTCATCGCGCATGGTCCATTGACGATGCACGGCGTCACAAAGCAGATAGAACTTCCATTCACTATCACCGGGACGTACAAGAACCCGACGAACAACAAGACGACCGTAGGTTACTCGGCGAAGATGGTTTTGAACCGTCGAGACTACGGCATCAACTACGCACGCCAGGACAATCCGACGTTCGTTGGCGATGAGATCACTATTGAAATTGAATTGGTGACGCGGGCGCTGGACGCGAAAAAGGCCACAGACTAACACAGACTAACACGGACAGATCTCTAAGAACTTTCCCTCAGGAAAACTTCTCTGTCCGTGTTTTCCGTGTTTGTCCGTGGCTAGTTGACGAAGCGACGGAGTTGGACGCTGATCGCAAAACCGATTGCGATGAACGTGGCGATCAGCGAGGCGAGGCCGGCGCTCATCAATGGCAACGGCACACCGATCACGGGCGAGATGCCGAGCGCCATGCCGATGTTGATAAAGACCTGAAACGACAGGCCGCCGACGAACGCCATGATGAAGAGCATTCCCATGCGGTCTGACGCGCGCCGCGCGCCGGTGATCAAACGCGACACCAGCACGACGTAAGCCAGCAACACCAAAATACACCCGACAAAACCCGTGTTTTCCGCCAGCACGGCGTAGATGAAATCGGTGTGCGGCTCGGGCAAAAACTTCAAGCCGCTCTGTGAGTACTCGATCGACGAGCGCGAACCGAGCAATCCGCCTTCGCCGACAGTCAAAATCGATTGCCACGTGTGAT